>DATFXE010000328.1:0-5190 GCA_035258585.1 Roseiflexaceae bacterium
GTGGGCATGGCCGCTGCAGATCGCCACCGGCGCCGCGGCGGTGGGCGCAATCTGGGCGCTGTGGACGCGGCGCTTCTACCTGGCGCGCGCTCTGGCGGCGGCCCAGGTGACGCTGATCCTGTGGGGTTGGGGCGCGGCGCAGTTTCCCTACCTGGTCGAGCCGAATATCACCATCCAGGATGCCGCCGCGCCGCCGATCACGCTGCGGCTGCTGCTGATCGCGCTGGCGGCGGGCGCGCTGCTGCTGTTTCCGTCGGTCTATTTCCTATTTCGAATCTTCAAGGGGCCGGATGTGTTCCGGGTGCGGGGACAATGAGGGTATCAATACGAGTTTAGATTTGCGGTCAATCACCCCTTTGTCTCTTGCCCCGCTTTCACCCTCCCTCTGCGCCGCCTAGGCACGCGCCCGTTGCTGCCGGCCGCGCCGATCTGGGCCAGCGCCTCGGCGATCGCCGCGTCCTCGACGGCGATCTGGGCGGCGTAGCCCTCCAGGTGCAGGCTGCGCCGCTGGCGCAGCGCTAGCGGCGCGATCTTGGCAATGTCCTCGGTGGTGACTTCGGCGCGATTGTCGGCGGCCACACGCGCGCGCGCCGCCTCCAGCAGGGCGATCTCGGCCCGGTGCGAGGGGATTTTGAGCGCCTGGATGCAGCCAAGCGCGAACTCCTCGGCCGCAGCCGAGACGATGACGTGCGGCAGCAGCTCGCGCGCGGCGGCCACCTCGTGCTTGAGCTTGGCCAGTTCGTCGGCGAAGCGCGAGCGAAAACCCTCCGGGTCTTCGTGGAAGGCGCGCGCGCGGCGGTAGACTTCCAGGCGCTGCTGGCTTTCGGCCAGCGGCGCAACCCACACGCGCAGCCCGAAGCGATCGAGGATCTGCGGCCGCAGCGTGCCCTCCTCGGGGTTCATGGAGCCGACCAGCGCGAACTGCGAGGGGTACAGCCGGGTCATCGGCCCGCGCCGCACGAAGGTGCGCCCCTGTGCGGCGGCATCCAGGATCGCGTCGATCACCCGCGCGTCGAGCAGGTTGATCTCGTCGATGTAGAGCAAATTGCGGTGCGCCTTGGCCAGCACCCCCTCTTCGAGCAGGATGCGCTGCTGCTCCAGCGCCACGCGCTCGTTGATCCCGCCGACCACATCCTCCAGCCGCGCGTTCAGCGGCAGCTCGATGATCCGCATCGGCCCGCGTCGCACCACCGGCTTGCCTTCCTCGTCGCGCTCTTCGCGTTCGACCGTGGGCATGATGTCGCTCAGCGCGCGCACGGCGGTGGTCTTGCCCACGCCATATGGGCCGATCAGCAGCACACCGCCGATCCGCGGGTTGACCAGCGCCAACACCAGCGCCGTCTTCATTTCCGACTGGCCGACCAAGCCGAGGAATGGGTAGGGAAGCAGCTCGTCCATGTGAATGACCAAGGACGAAGGACGAAGGACGAATGCCATCATTTGGTCTTTCGTCGTTCGTCTTTCGTCTTTCTGCGATTACAACAGCTCGATCTCATAATCGATCACCGGCACATCCGGGCGCTCTTCCTCGATCCAGCGCACCAGCGCCTCCAGCTGGCCGCGCGCGTTGTCGCTGGAGCCGGATACGCAGGCCACGCCGATCACAGCGCGCCCATGCGAGTCCTGCCCGTCGACCTCGGCGGCGGAGACGTTGAACTGGTTCCGCAGCCGCGCCACCATCGATTTGACGATGCTGCGCTTCTCCTTCAGCGAGTGAACGCCGATCAAATGCAGGGTGATTGTGCAAGCCCCGATTATCATAGAAATTGAAAATGTAAAATTGAAAATTGAAAACAAGCCTATGAGATTCTCAATTCTCAATTTTCAATTTTGCATTCAGTTCCAGGATCCCGTTTCACTCTCGCCGCTGGCGCGCTCGTTGGGGCCGGCGTTGGGCAGCAGGGCCAGCTCGGCGCGAATGGCCGCGCTGATCTCGCGCAGCCGGGTCGCCACATCCGCCTCTAGCCAGCGCTGCTTCTGCCGGTTCTCCACCCGCAGCCGATTAGCCATCCAGTATGTCAGGTCGACCACATTCGAAGGCAGCGTCTCTTCCGGCGGATCGTAGCCGGTGGCTGCGCTGAGCGCGGCCCAGTAGCGGCTGTACAGCCGGCGCAACGCCTCGGCTGGCTCGGCTACTGTGCTGGAGCTCTGCTCGGGCAAGTAGGCCACCGAGGCGACCAGGTAGGGCTGGCGCTGGACGAAGTATTGGATGCGAAAGCGGCGCTGCCCGGCGGCAACCAGGTAATAGCGTCCGTCGCTCAGGCGCACGCTCTCGCCGACGCTGATCTGGGCGGTGGTGCCGACCGGGTACGGGACCGCCTCGCCGCCGAGCTCGCGCTTCAGCGCGCCGAGCTCCAGCTCGTCGGTCGCCTCGCCCAGCTCCAACTGGCGGCGCACCCACGGGTCATCCGGGCTGACCTCGCTGCCTGAGCGGATCAGCGCCACGCCGAATGGGCTGCTCTGTTCCAGGCAGCGGCCGATCATCAGCCGGTAGCGCTCCTCGAAGATATGCAGCCGGATCGATGCGCCGGGAAACAGCACGGTGTTCAGCGGGAAAATCGGCAGTTTCAGCGTCATAAGCGCCGTCCCTGACAAGGTGACAAGCTGACAAGCTGACTTGCTTCTGTCACCTTGTCGTCTTGTCACCTGTCACGTATCTAGTGGTGTCGTACATGTCCAGACTGTCGCGGCGTGCGTGCCCAAGTGCAGATCCACGGTTAGCTCGATCTCCGGGCTGGAGAGCGCCTGGACAGCCGAGCTCTGGTCGAACGCGGCCGGCATCCCATCGAGCATCACCGTGGCCGGGCCAAGCCGCAGCTCCAGCAGATCGGGTCGCAGCTCGACGCCCGCGGCGCCAACCGCCACCAGCAGCCCGCCCCAATCGGGCGAGCCGCGGGCACAGGCCCACCGCACCGAAGCCGATCGCGCGACGGCTTGGGCCACCCGCTTGGCGGCGGCCTCGTCGGTGGCGCCGCGCACATGCACCTGGATGAGCTTGCCGTTCGCAGCCGCGTCGCGCACCAGCTGCTGTGCCAGGTCGGCGCACAGCACATCCAGTCCTTCCTGCCAGGCGCCGTACTCCCACGAGCCAGCATCTACAATCGGCGGGCGCTCGGAGGCGCCGTTGGCCAGCAGGATCACCCCGTCGTTCGGGCTGGTGTCGCCGTCGATCGTCAGGCGGCCGAACGACTGGCCGACACTCTGCTCGAGCGCGCGAGAGAGCAGCCGCGCCTCCATCGTTACGTCGCTGGTGATCACGCACAGCATTGTGGCCAGGCGCGGGTGGACCATCCGGCCGCCCTTGGCCATCCCGCCGATGGTCACGCTGCGGCCCTCGCGCAGCGAGACTGTCAGCGCGCGCTCCTTGGGCTTGGTGTCGGTAGTCAGAATAGCTATCGCCGCCCGCCGCCCGCCGCCGCTGTCCAGCTCGGAGACGGCCCGGCGGATCGCGTCCTTCATCTTGTGCATCGGCAGCGGCACGCCGATCTGGCCGGTCGACATGAGCAGCACGCTATCGCGCGGCACCTCCAGCTCGTCGGCGGCCAGCTTGGCGCACTCGACCGCGTCGGCGAGCCCGGGCTGGCCTGTGCCGGCGTTGGCTTGCCCAGCGTTAATCATCACCGCGCGGATCTTGTCGCGGTTGCGCGCCAGGATGGCCTGGTTGAAGAAGATCGGCGCCCCAAGGATCGCGTTGGTGGTGAACATTGCCGCCGCACTGCATGAGCGCACGGAATAGACCAGCGCGAGATCCCGCGCGCGCACCTCTTTGAGCCCGCCGGAGATCCCGGTTGCCCGAAAGCCAGCCGGGCTGGAGACGTGACCATCGTCGAGGATGTTGTAGCTCATAGGAATTGTAAATTGTAAAATGCAAATTGTAAATTGCTCTGTGCAATCTACAATTTGCATTTTACAATTACCAGACGCGGCAGATCAAGCCTTTAAGGTATTCTGCTTCAGGAAAGGTCAGCAGCGTCGGGTGATCGGGCGCCTGGGTTAGCCGTTCGATGATCTGGACATCGCGCTGGGCATCCAGCGCCGCGCCGAACACCACCTTCTGGAATAGGTCGGCCGAGACCAGCCCCGAACAAGAGAATGTCGCCAGTACTCCGCCAGGCCGCAGCAGCTGCATCGCGATCAGATTGATATCCTTGTAGCCCCGCGTAGCTCGTTCGACCTGCCCCTGAGCATGGGCGAATTTGGGCGGGTCCAGGATCACGACGTCGAACTGGCGGCCCTCGTAACGGTACTGGCGCAGCAGCTTGAATACATCGCCTTCGACCGGCTCGATGGGCGACGTGATTCGGTTGATTGCCAGGTTGGCCGCGAGCAGTTCCAGCGCTGGCGCGCTCGTGTCGATCGCCATGACCTGCCGCGCGCCGTGCCGAGCGGCCGCCACGCTGAAGCCCCCGGTGTAACAGAAGCAATCCAGCACATCCTGGCCGCCGCAGTAGGAAGCCACGCGTAGCCGATTGGCGGCCTGATCGAGATACGCGCCGGTCTTCTGGCCGGCCCGTAGGTCGGTGACAAACAGCAGGTCGCCTGGCTGTCGCGCCTCCACACGCTCGGGCGGCCCCTCGCCCCACAGCAGGCCCTCGCCGGCGGGCAGACCTTCCTTTTCGCGCATCTCCGGGTCGCTGCGCTCGTAGATGCCGCGTGGGCCCACCAGCTCGGCTAGCAGCCCGACGATCATGTCGGCGCGGGCGGCCATGCCCTGGGTCAACAGCTGAGCCGATAGGTAATCGGCATAGCGATCGACGATCAGGCCTGGCAGCCCATCCGATTCGGCGTATACCAGGCGGCAGGCAGCATCGGCGGCCGTATAGCCCAGCCGCTGCCGCGACGCGATCGCGCGCTCCAGCCGGCGGCGAAACAGGGCTTCGTCGATCTGCTCTTCCGGCTGCCAGCTGAACAGACGCGCGCGAATCTGCGAGCCGCTGCTCCAGGTGCCGCGCGCCAGCCACTCGCCGGCCGAGTCATGGACCTCGATCGCGTCGCCATGGCCGACATAGCCCTGCACGCGCGCGACCGCGCCCGAGAAGATCCAGGGGTGGCGCTGCCGGACCGGTCGTTCTTTGCCTGGGTTGAGCGTGAGTGTTGCCATGGCTAGCTGGGTAGGCGAATGCATGGTCTCATACTCTAACACAGCGCCTGATGACGGTCAAGCAATATCGCAGCAGAAAGACCATTTTA
>DATFXE010000329.1:0-4015 GCA_035258585.1 Roseiflexaceae bacterium
GGCCCCCGAACCCCATTCGGAAGTAAAGTCTCCTTGCTGTACTAATCAGGCTCTTTGTTTGACCCACCGCATCACAAATGGTATGATGCCGGCGCCTCAAACGGATCCTCGACAGCCTGGCCCGCGCGGCCCTGGGGAGCACGTCGATGACGGAAGCCATCCGCCAGATCTATTGGAACGTCGGCGAGGGGTTCGCGCCGCTCGTCCTGTACCTGACCGCAATCGCCGCTCTGGCCGTGATGACCTGGGGCATCCTGCGTGACATCGGCCGCTGGAGCAGGGGCAAGCCCGACACGCGGGTCGGCCAGATTGGGGCGCGGCTGATCGAGTCGCTGTCGCAGGTGTTCGGGCAGAAGCGCGTGCTGAAAGATCGCCGGCCCGGCTCGATGCATGCACTGATCTTCTTCGGCTTCCTGGCGCTGTTTATCGGCACCGACATCATCGCCGTCGAGGAAGATTTCTCGGTGCCGCTGATCGGCCCCGACGCCGGCCGCATTCTGGTCGGCGGCTTCTATAAGAGCTACGAGTTCATCCTCGACACGATGGGGCTGGTCTTCCTGGCCGGCCTGGTGTGGGCGGCCTGGCGGCGCTACCGCAGCATGCCGGATCGGCTCAACAACCGCGCGACCGACCTGTGGGTGCTCGCCACGCTGCTGTACGTGACCGTGACTGGCTATGTGCTCGAAGGCCTGCGGATCGCCAACCAGTCGATCGGCGGCTTCACCGTCTACGACCAGGCCTGGGCGGCCAACTCGTACGTCGGCTATGGGCTGGCGTGGCTGTTCCGCGCGATCGGGCTGGGCGGGGGCGGGGCCGCCGCGCTGGGGCTGCACGGCTTCTTCTGGTATACGCACATGCTGGTGACATTCGCGTTCATCGCCTCGATCCCGTTCTCCAAGTTCAAGCATATCTTCTACACCCCGATCAACACCTTCTTCCGCGATCTCGAGCCCAAGGGCGCGCTGATGCCCATCCCGGCCCTGGAGGCCGAGATCGAGAAGGACGAGCCGGCGCTGGGCGTGGCGACGCTGGCCGATTTCACCTGGAAGCAGCGGCTCGACTTCGACGCGTGCATGCAGTGCGGGCGCTGCCAATCGAAATGCCCGGCCAACGCCGCCGGCACCGAGCTGTCGCCCAAGTTTCTGATCACCAAGATGGCCGACCTGATGCGCGGCGAGCCGATCCTGCTGAGAGATGGCAGCGTAGCGCGCATTCACCCGAATGTGGAAGCTAGCACCACTAGCGAGAAGGGCGAGGCCGGCAAGCCAGCCGACCAGAAGAAACAGTATAAGATTATTACAGGCAACCCAGAGATCCTCTCGCTCTACGAGCACGGCCTGTTCACCGAGAACGAGCTGTGGAGCTGCACCACCTGCCGCGCCTGTATGGAAGAGTGCCCGGCCATGATCGAGCATGTCGACCAGATTGTGGACCTGCGCCGCAACCTGACGATGATCCAGAGCGAGGTGCCCGGCGGCGTCAAGCGCGTGCTTGAGGGCATCGAGCGCGCTGGCAACCCCTGGAGATTGCCCGCGCGCGACCGCGCCGCCTGGACCCATGGGCTCGATGTGCCCACGCTGGCCGAGAAGGAGCAGGTCGAGGTGCTCTACTGGGTCGGCTGCGCGCCGAGTTACGACGAGCGATCTAAGCGTGTGGCGCGCGCGATGGTCCAGCTGATGCAGCGCGCCGGGGTCGACTTCGCAATCCTGGGCGAGGAGGAGACCTGCACCGGCGACCCGGCCCGGCGCATGGGCGAGGAACTGCTCTACCAGCAGCAGGCCCAGACCAATATCGAGACGATGGGGCAATACAAGTTTCAGAAGGTCGTGACCACCTGCGCGCACTGCTTCAATACGATCAAGAATGAGTATCCGCAGTTCGGCGGCAAGGCCGGTGAAGACTACCAGGTGGTTCACCACACCGACTTTCTCGCGCAGCTGATCGCCGCGGGCAAGCTCACTCCGACCGAGCGGGTGGACGAGCGGGTGGCCTACCATGACCCGTGCTATATCGGGCGCTACAACGATGTGTATGATGCGCCGCGCAATGTGCTCGCAAGCATCCCTGGCGTCGAGCTGGTCGAGGCGCCAGATTGGAATCGCGAGCGCGCGATGTGCTGTGGCGGCGGCGGCGGCAACGTCTGGATGGAGGGCTGGGGCAAGAAGAACATTAATGTCATCCGCCTCGAGCAAATCCAGAAGGCTCAGCCACAAACGCTGGCGGTGGCCTGCCCGTACTGCATGGTGATGTTCGAGGATGCCGCCAAGAACACCGGCGTGGACGAGACCCTGGCCCGCAAGGACGTGGCCGAGATCTTGCTTCAATCCCTGCCAGCGATGACAGGGTGAGGGGGTGATAAGGTGACGGGGCGAATGTCTCTGTCGAAATGTCCTCGCGTCACCCCTTCTCGCCCTCACTCTCTCAGGAGAAGAAGATGTCTGCGAAGATCCGCGACGCTTTCCAGCTGCGCGAGTTCATTTACCCCGCCAATCTGCTGACGCTCGCTCGATTACTCATGCTGCCGGCGGCGCTGCGCTACATGCGCCAGCAGGATGGGCGCTGGCGCGCGCTGGGTATCTTCGCCGTGGCTATGGCCACCGACGTGCTCGACGGTCCGGTGGCACGGATGCGCCAGGAGGTCTCGCCGCTCGGCAAAGTGCTCGACCCGATCGCCGACAAGCTGATGATCGATAGCGCAGCGATCTCGCTCTCCAAGACACGCGGCTTTCCGTGGTGGGCCACCGGCCTGCTGCTGGCCCGCGACCTGGCGATCGTGTTGGGCGGGCTGCTGGTCTACCGCCGCCGCGCCGAGATCAGCGCGGCTCACCCGGCCGGCAAAGCCACCACAGTGGCGCTCGCAGCCGCCATGATCCTGTACCTGGCCGATGGCCCGCGCAGCGGCAAGCCGGCGCTGTACCTCGCGCTGCTGCCGTTCGGGGCGTCGCTAGTGGTGTATGCCAGGAAGTTTCTTCAGCTCGGAGTGATTAGAACGTTAGAACGTTAGCAGGTTGCGCGTTCCGCACCTCCCCAGTGGTGGCTCACAAGGGTAGGTATCACTTTAGAGGTGGGGGCCTGGGGGCGGGCAAAGCCCGCCCCCAGAGCAGATTTTTTCTGGTGGTCGTGCTGGCGGCTTTGCCGCCAGCACGACCACCAGAAAAGGCATTAGGAAGGGCTGCGCCCTTCCTTACCTACCCTTGTGAGCCCAGTGGTGGGGTTTGGGGGCAGCCGGGTGCCCACACCCAGAGGGTACCCGGCGTCGCCCCGCACCCCCACAAGATAAGCAACCAATGCAGAGATCAGTAACATTCTAAACTTTCAACATGAGGCCTGTATGCCAATCTCCCTGATTGTCCACGGTGGAGCCTGGGATATCCCCAACGACGAGGTGGCCGAGCACCAGAATGGCTGCCGGGCCGCGCTGGAGGCCGGCTGGCACGTGCTGGAACGTGGCGGCGCGGCGCTCGACGCGGTCGAGGCGGCGGTGCGGGTGCTCGAAGACGCGCCGATCTTCGACGCCGGCGTCGGCTCGGTGCTCAACCGCGACGGCGATGTCGAGCTGGACGCCGCGATCATGGATGGGCCGACGCTGCGCTCGGGCGCGGTGGCTGCGGTGCGGCGGGTGCGCAACCCGATCACACTGGCGCGGCGGGTGCTGGAAAGCCAGGTCATCCTGCTGGTCGGCCAGGGCGCCGAGCGCTTCGCCGAAGCAGCCGGCCTGCCGCTGTGCGACCCGGCCGAGCTGATCGTCGAGCGCGAGCGGGTGCGCTGGCAGGAACTGCTGGCGCAGAGCGATTTTCGGTCGCAGGATGCGTTTGGTGCTAGACAAGTTGAGGGGGTGAGCGGGCGAGGGCGTGAGGGGGCAAGCGCTGATCCTCACGCCCTCACGCCCTCACCCCCTCGCCCGCTCGCAAATCCGGGCGACACCGTCGGCTGCGTCGCGCTCGACCGCGACGGTCGCCTGGCGGCGGGCACCTCCACCGGCGGCACCGCCAACAAGCTTCCCGGGCGCGTCGGC
>DATFXE010000330.1:0-4285 GCA_035258585.1 Roseiflexaceae bacterium
CGCGGTTGACCGGCCCGCCACTCGGCTTGAGCGTCTCGGGGTCGGCGCGGGTCAGATCGGGGCTGATCGGCTCCCAGCTCTGGCCCTCGTTGGTGCTCTTGAACACCAGGTTGCCGCCGGCATACAGCACGTTCGGGTCGTGCGGCGAGATCACAATCGGGTAGGTCCAGGCGAAGCGATACTTGTCCTCGCTGGCGCCATAGCCGCTTATGATCTCGGGCCAGGTGGTGATCAGCCGGATCTGGCGAGTGCGGTGGTCGTAGCGCTGCAAGCTGTTGCCGCCGCCGGGCGAGCTGCCGATCGCGCCGACGTAGACGATATTGTGGTCGTCAGGCCGCACGGCGATGTAGCCGCTCTCGCCGGTGCCGGCGATGTAGCAATCGCCCCAGGTGATGCAAGGGTTGTGGCTGCGGCTTGGCACGGCCACGCTGGTATTGTCCTGCTGCGTGCCATAGACATAGTAGGGCGAGCGATTGTCGGTGGCGATATGGTAGAACTGCGCGGTCGGCTGGTTGTAGATTGTGGTCCATGTCGCGCCGCCGTTGAGCGAGATCTTGGCGCCGCCGTCGTCGCCATGCACCATCCGCTGCGGGTTGCGCGGGTCGATCCACAGATCGTGGTTGTCGCCGTGCGGCGTCGCCATCTCGATAAACGTCTTGCCGCCGTCGGTCGATTTCCACATGCTCAGGTTGTTGACATAAACAGTCTCGGGATCCTGTGGGTCAGCGGTGATGTGCATGTAATACCAGGCGCGCGAGATCAGCTGGAGGTTGTCGCTGACCCGCTCCCAGTGCGCGCCATAGTCGTCGGAACGGTACAGGCCGCCCCCGGTCTTATGTTCGACCAGTGCCCAGACTCGGCCGGCCTGCGCCGGCGAGGCCGCTACGCCGATCTTGCCCTTGATGCCATTGGGCAGGCCCGGCCGGTCGCTGATGTTCGTCCATGTCTCGCCGCCATCGCTGGATTGCCACAGGCCGCTGTCGGGGCCGCCGCTGGAGATCTGCCAGAAGCTGCGGTAGGTCTCCCAGATCGCCGCGTACAGGATGCGCGGGTTGGTCTCGTCGAGCGCTAGATCGACTGGGCCGGCCTTCTCGCTCACGAACAGCGTCTTGCGCCAGCTTACGCCGCCATCGGTCGACTTGAAGACGCCGCGCTCGCCGTTGGGGCCAAAGGCGTGGCCGAGCGCCGCCACATACACAATCTCCGAGTTGTGCGGGTCGATGCGGATCTTGCCGATGAAGCGCGTATCGGCCAGGCCCACGTGCGTCCACGTCCGGCCGGCGTCGGTCGATTTGTAGACGCCATCGCCGTGTGAGACGTCGATCCGGATGGTGGTCTCGCCGGTTCCGGCATAGATCACATTCGAGTCGGAAGGAGCTACGGCGAGCGCCCCAACCGCCGAGGTATTGAAGAAACCATCCGATACATTTTCCCAGTACGTGCCCGCGTCGGTTGTCTTCCAGACACCTCCGGCGCACGCGCCAAAGTAGAACGTGTTAGGGTCGGCGTAGTCGCCGGCCACCGCCACCACGCGGCCGCCGCGGAACGGGCCGATGCAGCGCCACTCCAACAACCCTGCGAAGTCGCTCGTGTTTGGCATGAATCGCTCTCCTTATCATCCCTGCGATAGCAAGGCCACGCCAGAACATGGCCTGACGGTCAGGCAATATAGTACATCGACGAGGATGGGGATTTCATATAGCCAAGTGCTGCTACGCAGGTAAGGATATCATATCGTGGTTAGGCGTGCAATTTACTGACAGGACTTATGTGGTGGGCCAGATGTGGAGAGTGGAGCAGCGGTACTTTATCTTCTCACCCAGAGGGTACCCGGTTTTTCGTTTTTTCGCTCTGCGAGCGAAAAAACGAAAAACTGATAAACGGTAGGTACCTTGCTGCCCCAGGCAAAACGGCGCTTGAGAGTGCCACCGCGTAACTCGTGAAAAATAAGAACTGCCTTTGAGAAACCTTATTGACGTATACTCTCGCCTGGTATATACTGGTATAATAATCCTCCGGAGCATCTAAGGTGAATAGCTTGCGAGACGATATCGCGCAGCAGCCGGCGGCCTTGCGAGCTGCAATTGGCTATTACCGAAGCGCTGAAGGGGCAGCACGCCTGGCGGCCGCGCCGGTCGAACGGGCCCCGATCCTGACGGGCATGGGCGCTTCATACCATGCCGCCGTGGCCATCGCGCCATACTTCCATCACCTGGGCGTTCCGGCCCTCGCCGTCGAGGCGACTGATCTGCTGTACTATAGCCAGGCGCTGCTTCAGGAGCGCCGACCGCTGATCTTCATCTCGCAGTCCGGCGCCAGCGCCGAGGTCGCGGCCGTCGCCGATGCGCTGCTGCCCGGCACAGCGCTGCTGGCGGTCACGAACGACGCCGAGAGTCTGCTGGCGCGGCGCGCACAGCTTGTGCTGCCAACTCTGGCCGGCAAGGAGAGCGGCGTCGCCACCAAGACCTATCTGAACTGCCTGGTGGTGTTGTGGCTGCTGGCGCGGCGCTGGGGCGGCACGCTGAGTGGCGAGGAAGCGCACATGCTTGAACGGGTCACGGTTGAGTGCGAGCGGCTGGTGGCGGATGCCGACGCGATCGCGGCGCGCTGGCTGGATGTGCTTGGGCCAGCCGAGCGGCTGGTGTTCGTCGGCCATGGCCCGCACGTAGCCGCCGCACGCCAGGCGGCCATGATGCTGGCCGAGCGCGCCAGGGTGGCGGCGATCGGTACGGGCGTAGGCGCGTTCCGCCACGGCCCGATCGAGATCGCGCAGCCGGAGCTGGGGGCGGCGGTCTTCGCGCCGCCCGGTCGATCGAGCGTCTCGGCGCTAGGGATGGCGGCTGACCTGGCAGGCTACAGCGCGCGCGTGCTGATCGTGGAGCATGGCAGCAGCCGCGTACCTGGCGAGCCGGCTGGCACAGCGGTAGATATCGAAGAGTTTCTTGCGCCGGTGCTTGATGTTATTCCGGCCCAGATCTTCGCCGACGCCCTGGCGCGCCAGCTAGGGGTCGGGCCGGAGTTCCGCTACATTGGCAAGGTTACCACGCGGCTGTAGGCCGGCGCAATCTACGCGGTAGTAGCGATTGAGGATTGGCGATCGGGCTTGAGGCCCGCCTAAGACCCAATCGCCAATCTCCAATCGCCGCGCTGAAAGCGCAACAGGATCGACGATGATCGTGACTCCACCCCTCGATCGCGCGGGGCGCCCGAGCGCAAAGCTGCCGCTGTATGCGCAGCTCAAAGAAGAGATCATCGCCGCGATCGCGCGGGGCGAGCTGGCGGCGGGCGATCAGATTCCATCGCAGCGCGTGCTGTGCGAGCGCCACGGCATGAGCCATATGACCGTCCGGCGGGCGATCAGCGAGTTGCTCAGCGAAGGAGTGCTCTACGCCATCCCTGGCAAAGGGCTCTACGTTACCGAGCCCAAGCAAGATGCCGAGCCGCTGCTGATCGGCTTCTCCGAGGATATGGCCCGGCGTGGAATGGCAGCCTCCAGCCAGGTGCTGGCGGCCGAGATCGTCGGCGCCTCCACGGTCCTGGCGAGCGCGCTTGGCGTTACGGTTGGCACGCCGCTGGTTCACCTGCGCCGGCTGCGCCTGGCCGATGGCGAACCAATGGCGATTCAGAGCAGCTATCTGCCGCATGCGCTGTGCCCTGGCCTGCTGGCGCACGATCTGGGCGGCGGCTCGCTGTTCGCGCTGCTGCGCAGCGAGTATCATCTGCACCTGGCCGATGGCACCACCGTGGTCGAGGCGGCCCTGGCCGACGCCGAGCAGGCCCGGCTGCTGGGGCTGCGGCTGCCCGCGCCGGTGCTGATCATCGAGCAGCTGACCTACCTTGACAGCGGCCGGGCGATCGAGTTCGTCCGCTCGGCCTACCGGGCTGATCGCTATCGGCTGAGGTTGTAGCGCTGGCGCGGGCTGGGTTTTCACAGCGGTACGTTTCTTTTTTGTACTTGGCGGCAGGTTGCGCCGCCAGCGCAACCTGCCGCCAAGCACGGGGATGCGTTGTTTCAGCCAGAGCGGGCGTAAGCCTCCTGCGTCCTGGCGACTGCAAAGTGCAGCCAGGTGAACTTTTTCGCGGAGGGAGATACTTTCGTAGAGAGTTCTTATCGAAAGGAGCAGATTCCATGGAAGACACATCCAAGCGTCTCAGCCGGCGATCCTTCCTGCGCGCGCTCGGGGCGGCCGGCGGCACAGCGGCCGCAGGGGCTGTGCTAGCCGCGTGTGGCGGCGGCGGCGCCACGGCCCCGGCCGCCACGAGCGCGCCTGCGGCGGCGGCACCC
>DATFXE010000331.1:0-15722 GCA_035258585.1 Roseiflexaceae bacterium
CAGCAGCCCCACGCGCTCGTAGCGCTCGCGCAGCCACGCCACCGCCACATCGGCGTCCTCGGTGATGGCCGGGAAGCTCTGCGGGCGCGGGTTCTCGCCATGGCCGTCGATGTCGATCAGGAGCAGCGCCAGCCCGCGCTCGATGAGCGTATCCACCAGTCGCCAGGCGTAGGAGGTTTTGTCGCAGCCTGAGCCGTGGATCACGCACACCGCGGCGGCGGCGCCACCCGCTGGGACGACACGCAGCGCCGGCAGATATCCTTCACGCATCGGAATATCCAGCCGCGTGATAGTATACTGCTGATAGATGCCGGGGCGCAGGCGCAGCAGCGGGTTCAGCCGCCGGTTGCGCAGGCTGGCGGCGGCGATCTGGATCAGCAGGGCGGGCAGCAGCGTCAATGCTAGGCTCAATGCCGAGCGGCCCCAACTCCGGCGATGGCCCAGGAGAGCAACCAACAGGAACGGCAGCCGTGCCCGTCGTGGAAAGCGCGGCCCCAGCCAGGAAAGGCCCCACCAGCGCCGCCAGCCGGCGACCAACTCGAAAAGTGCAAGCCAGAAGAGCAGGGCGCGCACGAGAAGAGCGAACATCCTTGTAACCTCGAATACATCCTGTTCGCTCGAATTATAGCTCACTGCAAGAGCTCAGTCGAGGTGAAAGACCTCTTCCAGCTCGATCAGCCCTTGGTCGGGGGACGCACCTCCCAGGTTCTCGAAGTAGGGCGCCATCAGAGCTTGCCAGCGCGTGTTGACCTCCTCGCGCGCCATGCCATCGCGCGCCGCATCGAGGCTATCCGGCGTCTCGAAGTAGCCGAACAGCAGACCATCGTCACGCAGGAAGAGCGAGTAGTTGTGCCAGCCATTGCGCCGTAAGGCTTCGAGCATGTCGGGCCAGACGGCCCGGTGATGCGCCTTGTACTCGGCGAGTTTGTCCTGGCGCACTTTGAGCAGAAAGCCGATTCGTCGCATAATCTTTTCTCCTGTATCGAAGTTGTGTAGGGCGCGTTTTACGTTTTGTGGCTTCCGTTGTATGATAGCGCCCAATCCAAAACATGATCATCAAGCGGAGGGATATGACTATGGGCCTGCTGGACGGCAAAAAGGGCCTGATCATGGGCGTGGCGAACGATCACTCGATCGCCTGGGGTATCGCACAGGCGCTGCATGCCGAGGGCGCCGACCTTGGCTTTACGTATGTCGGCGAGGCGCTCGAGCGGCGCGTGCGCCCGCTGGCCGAGAGTTTGAACGCTCGGCTGATCGAGTCGTGCGATGTGCAGAGCGACGAGGCGATCGACGCACTCATGGAGCGGGTGCGCGAGGTCTACGGCGCGCTTGACATCGTCATCCATGCGATCGGCTTCGCCAATAAGGAAGAGTTGAGCGGGCCGTATCTGAATACCAGCCGTGCCGGCTTCCGGCTGGCGCTGGACATCAGCGCCTACTCGCTGACCGCGGTGGTCAAAGCCGCCCAGGAGCTGCTCAACCCCGGCGCGTCGATCGTCACGCTGACCTATCATGGATCGCAGCAGGTGGCGCAGAACTATAACGTCATGGGCGTAGCCAAGGCGGCATTGGAGGCCAGCGTGCGCTACCTGGCCAACGATCTGGGGCCGCGCGACATCCGCGTCAACGCGATCAGCGCCGGCCCCATCCGTACGCTGGCGGCCAGCGGCATCGCCGGCTTCCGCACCATGCACAAACAGTTCGCCAGCATCGCGCCGCTGCGCCGCAACGTGACGATCGAGGATGTGGGCAAGACGGCGCTGTGGCTGTGCAGCGATTGGGCCAGCGGCGTTACCGGCGAAACGATCTATGTCGACGCCGGCTTCCACAACATCGGCGTGGCGCTGCCCGAGTAGCAGACCAACGACCAAAGACCAAGGACCAAAGCCGTGCATTATCGGTCTTTGGTCCTTTGTCATTCGTCCTTGGTCAGGTCACGAGCGGCGCTTGCGCATCGTGCTAGCCACCAGTGGCGGCTCGGCTGGCTTGGGCGCCGGCTGTGACAGCGGCGGCTCCTTGATCTCGGGCGGCGGCGGCTCCGGCGCGTCGACCAGCTTGCGGTACAAATAGCGCAGCAGCAGCTGCGCTACAGCCACCACAGGAATCCCGATCAACAGACCGAAGGGGCCTGCGAGAGCGCCGCCGGCCAGGATCGCGAACAGGACCAGCACCGGGTGCAGATTTACCGCATGCCCCACCACCTGCGGAATGACAAAATAATCCTCCGCCATCCGCAGCACCAAGTAGGTCACGCCGACGACAATTGCCAGCACGGTGTGGCTCCAGCCAAACGGCGTGGTGGGCTGAAGCAGCGAGACCATGACCGCGATCCCCGCGGCCGACCAGGGCCCAATCACGGGGATAATCTCCAGAATGCCGCTAGCGATCGCGATCACAAGCGCGTAACGAATTTGCAGGATCGAGAGGGCGATGTACGTCAGCACCGACATAATCGGGATCAGCAGCAGCGTGCCGCGAATATAGCCGGCAAAGATCGCGTCGATTTGGCCGCCCAGGCCGCGGATCTCGGCCCGATAGGGCGCCGGCACCAGGCCATATATCCCGTTGGTGATCTGCTCAGTCTGAAGCAAAAGATAGAAGGTCACAATCAGATACGTCACAAACAGCAACACGCGCTCCAACGCCGACACCACCAGATCTGGCACACGCGACGGCAGGCTCTGGGAGAGTTCGTGAAAAAAGTCGGTGATCGGCTTCTCGAAGGCGTAGAGGTCGATTGTAAAGCCGCCAATATCGACATACTGATTCGCCGCGATCCACAACTCGACTTGCTCGCTCATCCTGGGTATCTGCGCCACCAGCCCGCGATATTGGGAAGCGACCATCGGCCCAAGCGAACGGACGCACGCATACGCCAGCGAGCCGATCAGCAAATACAGCACGCCGATCCAGAGGCCCCGGCCAATACCGGTGCGGCGGTGAAGCCAGCCTATCAGCGGATTGAACAGGTAGGCCGTGATTACCGCCGCGACAAATGGCGTCAAGATTGGCCCGACAGCCCTAATGAGCAGAATCGCTAAGGCAACAATGATCGCTATCGTAATAAACTTGCCGACCGGCGACAAACGAATTGGTTTTGGCTCGACGCTCATAACGTACCCTCTGGCAATGATCACACAGCGCCACCCGGCTATAGCCGGGTGGCGCTGCCATCCACGGCGTTCCTTCTTTTATTGTACCGCATGCACGAGACAAAAAGAGCGAAACGCCGCACCAGATTCATGGCGAATCGGCGCATGGCCACGACCCCGCGCGCGTTCAGGTTATCTGATCAGGTGGTGCGGCGGAGCGGAATGTCGGCCGTAAGATGATCGCTCGACTCGCCGCGCATGAGCGTGACTTCGATCTGATCAGGCTCGACGCCCGGCACATATTTGGCGACGACTACCGAAAGCTCAGCCTTCATCTGCTCCAGCATGTCGGGCGTCAGCTTAATGCGATCGTCTACCAGAACCTTCAGCAGCCGCTCGCGCGCAATATCCGAGCTGCGCTCGCGCTTTCCACCAAACAGCGTGTTCAAAAACCCCACACGCGTCTCCTTAGAATGGACGAATCACTATACACAGATGTTTCAGCGGAAAAGTTAAGAGTTGAGAGTTAAGAGTTCAAAATAATTCTGACTACACAATCAACTTTGAACTTTTAACGCTTCTAGCGCTCGCTCCCGCGCGGACGGCGGCCGAACATGCCGAAGAATCGGTCGATCACGCCTGGCTGCTCTTCGAGCGCCATAAACGGCACCTGCTCGCCGGCGATCCGCCGCGCGATGTCGATAAAGGCACGCCCGGCCAGCGACCCGCGATCAAGCACCGCGACCTCGCCGCGGTTGGTCGCCGTGACGATCGTCTCGTCGTCGGGCACGACGCCGATCAGATCGATCGCCAGAATCTGGAGCACATCTTCAACGCCCATCATCTCACCGCGGTTCACCATGCGCGGCTTGAGCCGGTTGAGAATCAGGCGCGGGTGGCCCTTGTCGAAGGCTTCGCACAGCCCAATAATCCGGTCGGCGTCGCGCACGGCTGAAACCTCGGGGGTGGTCACGATCACCACTTCGTCGGCACCGGCGATCGCGTTACGGAAGCCAGCCTCGATACCGGCCGGGCTGTCGAATAGAATGTAATCGAACTCAGCGCGCAGCTGATTGGCCAGCGCGATCATATCGTCGTTGGAGACGGCATCTTTGTCACGCGTCTGGGCCGCCGGCAACAGGCAGAGATCGGGGAAGTGCTTATCCTTGATCAGCGCCTGGCGCAGCCGGCAGCGGCCCTCCACGACATCGACCAAATCGTAGACGATCCGGTTCTCGAGACCCATCACCACGTCGAGGTTGCGCAGGCCGATGTCGGCATCCACAACGGCCACCTTCGCCCCCTGGATCGCCAGCGCGGTGCCTAAATTCGCGGTCGTGGTCGTCTTGCCGACGCCACCCTTGCCTGACGTGATCGTAATGACGCGCGACATACACCCTCCGAATTGCAGATTGTTGATTGTAGATTGGGTCAGCGTAATCAGCAATCTGCAATCTGCAATCTACAATGGTTAACGACGGTAGGTTTCCCACGGCTCGACGCCGATCTGATCGTTTTCGACAAACGCTACCTCTGGAAAGCGGCCGGCGCCGCCTTCGGGCGCTCGGGCGATCAGGTCGGCGATGCGCAGCTGCGTGGGCGCCAGCTCCAGCGCGCAGATCACCGCCTTGCGGTCGCCCAGCGCCCCAGCGTGGACGGTGCCGCGCAGCCGCCCCCATACCAGCACATTGCCTCCGGCAATTATTTCGCCGCCGGCGTTGACATCGCCCAGCACAGTGACATGGCCGTGGTGCCGAATGATCTGGCCGGAACGTACGGTGCGCCATGCGAACACTGCCTCGCCACGATCTTCGCTCTCGGGGGCGCGGGCCAGCGGCCGCGCGGCCAGCCCGACCGCCCGCGCCGAACTGCGGCTCTCACGCGCCGTCGAGGCCAGCGACTCCGGGCGAATGCCGTGCTGGCGCATCAGCTCCAGCAGGCCCGCCAGCTGCTCCTCGGCCAGCGAGCGCTCGCCGATATCCACCACCAGCTGCGCTCCGTTGAAGAAGTTCGCCCCCTGGCCGATCTGAGCGCGCAGCGCATCCAGAACCTCGTCCCATGCGGCCTGCTCATCCAGCTGGAGCCGCAGCCCATCCTTGCTGCCTTTGATTGCGATCAGCTTCGCCATGGCCGCCTTCATCGCACACATGTTGGGATTCGGTTATTTTTCATCATACCACATGCTGTCAAGTGTTTTGTGACTGTACTACTAATCATGTTTCTTTGCAATCGGGAGTCGCCGGGGATAATTGTGGAAAAGGCATGCACCCGAGGCGCAGTCGGCAAGAGGCAGTCGTCAGTCGTCAGTCGACAGGTGGCGAAGTCATTACTGCTTCCTGCTTCCTGCTTCCTGCCGCCTGTCATCCCGTCACCGTCCAGGTCCAGATCGCACATAGGTCTTCGGCAGTGCGTTTGGGTCGATACGCGCGGGCAGCGGCGGAAGATCTTTCTGGCAACCTTTGGGCAGCGGGTTGGGCGGCGTGACATTGAAATATGCCTGCATGATCTGCGTGACCGCCGGCACCGTGATGGTGGCCGAGCCATCGTTCATATCACCGGAGCCTTCGACCAGCGCCAGCGCCTCGATCTGCGGGTTATCGTACGGCGCGAAGCCGACGAACCAGGAATGGCTCTGGCGGATCGGCGCGCGCGGCTTGCCGTCGAGCGGCGGCAGCTCGATCAGCGGCCCAAACTCGGCCGTGCCCGTCTTGCCGGCGATCTGAAGGCCAGAGCATGCGTCGCGGGCGGCGATGTTCGGCCCCTCTGTCACCGAGCGGCGCATGCCATTCCGCACGATTGCGAAGTTGGCCGGGTCGACCGGCACGCGGTTGATCAGCTCGGGCTGGATCTCCTGGAGGATCTTGCCGCTCGAATCCGTGATCGCCTTGACGATCTGAGGCCGGTACAACTCACCACTGTTTGCCACTGCCACGCCGCCGCTGATCAGCTGCAGCGGGGTTACCTCCAGGTTGCCCTGGCCGATCGCCGCGTTGTACAGATCGCCAGTAGTCCAGGCCTGGAGCAGCACTTTCTGTTTCCAGGCCGGCGTCGGGACCAGGCCGGGCAGCTCGCCCATCAGCCGCACGCCGGTCGGCTTGCCGAAGCCAAACCAGTCGAGCCCTTCGGCAAACTTGTTGATACCCAGGCCATCCGGAATGTTCTTTTGTTCTTCCGTGAGATTCATCACCTGATCTTTGTTGCCACCGATCACCGACATGAAGAAGATGTTCGAAGAGTGGAGCAGCGCCTGCTCCACATCGATATCGCCATACGCGCGGGACGCCGCGTTAACGTAGGTATTAGGATGTCCAGGGAAGAACTTATTATCGACCACTAGTTTTCCGGCATCGTGGACGATCGTCTCGGGCGTGATCACACGGTTCTGCAAGGCGATCGAGGCGTCGAACTGCTTGAGCGTCGAGCCAGGCGGGTACTGCAGCGCGATCGCATGATTCAGCAGCGGCGTCAGCCGCCGGTTCTCGGGGTTGGATGTGTCGAACAGCGCGGCGAGCTCGCCACTGCGCTTGGGGTCGCCCCAAACATTGTTGTCATACGCCGGCCAGCTGACCATTGCCAGAACACGCCCGGTATGCACTTCCATCACGATCGCCACACCCGAGCGAATCGGCTTGTAGTCGCGCTTATAGGCGAACCTACCATCGGATGCGAGCCGGCGCCGCTCGCTGATATCGATCCAGTTGCGCAGGATCTGCTCGACCTGGCGCTGGAACGGCACGTCGATCGTCAGCACCAGATTGTCGCCATCACTGGCGGGCTGAACCGTCTGTGGCTCGCGCACCGGCTGGCCGGCAGCATCCACCAGCAAGCCCTCCCAGCCAAGCTGGCCGCGCAGCTCGGCCTCATAGCTGGCCTCGACGCCATCCTTGCCGATCCGGTCGTCTTCCAGGTAACGTGGGATGCCGAGTTGATCGGGGTTGATCGTCTTTCTGACGATCCCGCACTCCTCGGCGTGCCCGATCGAATCGAGCAGGCTGCCGACCCACGAGCGCGCGCTATTCTGGCGCACCAGATCGCACTCGCCAACCCGGCCGATAAAGCCGAGTAGCGGCGAGAGCGTCTGAATCTCGGCGCTGAGCGGGTAACGCCGCCGGTAGTCCTGCTCGACGACGACGCCCGGCAGGCTGGAGGCGTTCTCGCGCAGCACCAGCGCCACGTCGCGCGGAATGTCGCTCTTGATCGTCAAGGTCTGGTAGCCGGGAATATCAATCGAGTCGACCCGTTCGGCGATCGGGTTGTCGAGCCGCAGGGTGGTGGAGTAGGCCTCGCTGAGCTTAAGCGCCGTCAGGGCACGGGATGACGGGGCCGTCAGCGTTGCCCAGGACAGCACCTGCGGCTGGCCGGCAGCGTCCAGCGCCGGCTGGCCGACCAGGCCGGCCAGGCCATCGCGCAGCGACTGGTTCGACTGCAGGCTTGTTCCAGGCGAGATCACCAGCGTATTGGAAAGCGCGATCGAACCGGCGGGACTGGTCTGGAATTCAAGCGCTGGCCGGAAACGCGCCACCAGCGCGGCCGCGCCCTCGCGCTGGGCCGGCGCGAGCGAAAGGACGATCGGCGGGCTGAACTCGTGAAGTTGTGCTGCCGCGACGACATCGGCGCCCAAGCCCTGCGCCAGGTCGCCGCGCAACACGACATCCTGATCCAGCGCCTGGGAGGGCGAAATCGTCAACGTGTTCGAGATGCCAAGCAACTGGCTCAGCTGGGCGAACACTTCGGCGCGCTGGCGCGGCTGGTCCTGCCGCGACGGTAGGTCGGCCGGGCGAACCGAGACGGTATAGATCGGCACGCTCTCCGCCAGCAAGGTCTTGCCATCGGCGGCGAAGATCTCGCCGCGAATCGGGCGCATCGGCAGAAACCGCGTCGTGTGCGCGCGAGTCGAGTCACGAAAGCGATCGGCCTCGTCGGGCACAAGTTGCAGCTGGTACAACCGCCCGATCAGCGCGACCAGAATCAGTAGGACGGCGAGTTTTGGCAGAATGAGTCTATTCATTTGCAGTCGGCAGTCGGCAGTCGGCAGTTCGCAGTTCGCAGCCAATGTTTGACTGCCTCCTGCCTACTGGCGACTGGCGGCTGGTCAGTACACGTCCACTGGCACCTCGCCGCGCCTACGCCCTTCGAGCCAGCGCATGGAGAGAAACAGCGGGAGCGCAGGCACCAACACCAGGATTGTCGAGGGCAGTGCCACCACCTGCAGGTAAACGCGCGGGCTGATCGGCGCCACCAGCAGAAGTGTCAGCAGCCCCAGCATAGTATGGTAAGCCAGCGAGCCAAGCATCGCGCCAAGCAGCGGCAGGAGCCAATTGCCGCGGCTGAAGCGCGCCAGGATGGGCGCCGTGACCAGCACCGCGGCAAGCAACGCCAGCGCATGCACGCCCAGCGCCGTATCGGCGCCCAGATCGAGCGCCAAGCCGCCGTAGAAGGCCCAGCGCGCGGCGTTGGCCGGCCCGACGATCAGCGCCTGGCAGATCGTCAGCAGAAGCATCAGATTCGGCGTACTGCCGAGCAGGCGCGGCATGAGCGCGGCCTGGGCCAGCGCTATCGCCAGCAGCGCAAGCGCGAGCCCGAGCTCGCGGGCGATCCGCTCTTCTATTCGTCTTGGCTGAGTAGAACCCATGCGTAACTCACGCGATCGGGGTCGACATACGGGCGGATATCGGCGAACTGGCTGTGCCCATCGACCTTGATGCTCTCAACAATACCGATCGGGATATCTTTTGGTATCGCCGCGCGTGGCAGCGCCGTATCCATTCGCGCCGTCAGGCCAGCCGTCACCACCACATCGCCGGACACGAGCGGATCGGCGCGCTCGACCCCTTCGAGCTTGAGACGCGATCCGACCTGCCATTGCCCCTGCACCACGCCGGTGGCGATTTTGTCCTTTTGATAGACCTGCGCGCTGACCGCGCTGCTGAAGTCGGTGATCAGCAGCACGCTGGCGCTGCGCGGCCCGACGGTCTCGACCACGCCGATCAGCGAGGGCGGGCTGCTGCCCTCTCTACCGATCACCGGCATGCCGGGCTTAACGCCCTGCTGGCTGCCGGCCGCCAGCATCACCAGGCGCCGGCCACCATCAGGCGTGCGACCGCTGATATCGGCGCCAAGCAGCTTCCAGGGCTTTTCCTTCTCGATCCTGAGTTGCGCCTCGAGCCGCGCGAGCTGGAGCTGAAGCGCCTGAATCTGGAGATCACTGGCTTTAAGCTGGCTGTTCTCGGCCTCCAGCGCCGCGACCCGATCGCGCAGCTGGGTTACTTCGGTCAGGCCCTGGCCGACGCCGTTCACCCCATCGCCAACCTGCCGCAGCGCGCGCATGATCGGCGTGAGCAGCGTCTGGATCTGTGCGCGGGTGGAACCAAGCATGCCGGCCTGATCCAGCACCACCAGCAGCAGCGCCAGCAGCACCAGAGCGACGACCAGCGTCAGCGAGCGGTAGGGTGAGGCGCGTGGGAGTTTGATCGGGCGATTGCGGAGAGAGTCGCGCATGGGAAATTGCAGATTGTAGATTGCAGATTGTAGATTGCGACTAATCCAATCTGCAATCTACAATCTGCAATCAGCAATTCGTCTAGTAGCGGACGCGCCGGGTACGCTGGGTGCTGTTCAGGATATCGCGATAGACCGGGTTCTGGAACTCCTCGACCATTTTGCCGGCGCCGCGAGCCACGCATGAGAGCGGATCTTCGGCGATATGGACGGGCATCTTCGTCTCGGCCTGGATGCGCCGGGCGAGGCCATGTAGCAGCGCGCCGCCGCCCGCCAGCATGATGCCATGCTCCATGATATCGGCCACCAGCTCGGGCGGGGTCTCCTCCAGTGCGGCGCGCACCTCGGCCACGATCGTGTTGACTGGCCCCGCGATGCCCTCGCGCAGCTCGACGCTGGAGACCTCGACCGCCTTAGGCAGGCCGGTCAGCAGGTCGCGCCCGCGCAGGACGACCTTAATCTCTTCGTCGAGCGGGTAGGCGCTGCCGCTAGCGATCTTGACCTTCTCGGCCATGCGCTCGCCAATCAGCAAATTGTACTCGCGGCGGGCAAACGCGACGATCGCCTCGTCGATCTCGTCGCCGGCGGTGCGAATGGAGTGGTTGATCACAATGCCGCCAAGCGAGATCACCGCCACCTCGGTGGTGCCGCCGCCGATATCGACGATCATCGAGCCCATGGGTTCATCCACCGGCAGGCCGGCGCCGATCGCGGCCGCCATCGGCTCCTCGACGACAAAGGCCTCGCGAGCGTTGGCGTTCAGCGCCGCATCACGAGCCGCGCGCATCTCGACTTGTGTCACGCCCGAAGGCACACCGACGACGACGCGCGGGCGCGGTGAGATCACACCCATGGCCCGCTCGTGCGCCTTCTTGATGAAATAGGCCAGCATCTTCTCGACCACGTCGAAGTCGGCGATCACGCCATCCTTGAGCGGACGCACGGCGATGATATTGGCTGGCGTCTTGCCGACCATCGCCTTGGCCTCCGCGCCGACCGCCTTGACTTCCTTGGTCTTCTTGTCGATCGCGACCACCGACGGCTCGCTGATCACAATGCCTTTGCCGCGCACATGCACCAGCGTGTTAGCAGTCCCAAGATCGATCCCGAGATCGCGGCTAAACGCTCCAAACAGCGAGTTCAGGGGATTCGCAATCGCCACAGACGTATCCTCTCAGCCACAAGCCACGTTGCGTGCTACGCGTGGAGCAGCCCTGTATCAATATGTAAAGCGAATTAAGCGCCATTATACCATAGGTTATGAGCAATCTATTCTGACGGGAAGATGACAGACGCTACGCTCCTCAGTTTGGCTTCGGCAGAAAGGTGTATTTGCTCCGGCAGGGCTACAACAAGGCCGACAGCTTCTGCACCAGCTCGTCGAGCTGTTGGCGCTTGACCAGATCGGCCATATGGCGCACCAGCACGCTCGTCTTCTGCGGCTTGCCGACGATTACATGATAGACGGGGTCGTCGGGCGAGTCGACGTCGCGGATGGCTCGGCGCAAGTCTTCCTCGTTCATGCTGCTATAGGAGACGCGCTTAATCGCATGCAGATGCGGCTGCTTGCGCATCTCCAACGCCAGGTCGAGCCCAGTCAGGTCGCCGGCCAAGTGATAATCGATCACGGCCAGGTCGGGGGTCGGCTGCGCGGGGTCGTTCAGGCGCTGCAGCGCCTGGCGCACACTGGCCTTCAGCTCGACCTTAAACGCGCCGTAACCCTGGAACAGCCGCGTCAGGGTAAACGCGGTCTCGGTGCTATCTTCGACCACCAGCACCAGCAGACCCTGTAAACCGATCGACGTGTCAGAAGGCGGAAGCCCGGTCATCATTCACCTCCCGTACTACCTGTGCAGCCGGCAGCCGAAGTATCGCCGTCGCACCCTGGCCGGGCCCCGGCGATGTGATCTCGAACGAGCCGCCTTGCAGCGTCATAATGCCGATGCAAAAGTTCAGCCCCAGCCCGGTCCCTTCGACATCGTGCGAACGGCCGGCGACGCGCGCGAAGCGCTGGCCGAGCCGCTCCAGCTGCTCCGGCGCAATTCCAGGGCCGTTGTCGCCGACCTGGCAGATCACCTGCGCGCCTGCGTGCGTCAGCCTGGCTGTGACGACGCCCGCCGCGCCGTCATCCCGAACTGTGGAGTACTTTACCGCGTTATGCAGCACATTATAAAGCACGCGCGCCATGCGGCGCGCGTCGCACCAGACCAGCGGCAGCGGGCCGTCGGCGCTGATCGCGAGCGTGCAGCCAAACATCCGGCACTGGATCTCGAAGCGCTGTGCGACCTGCTCGACCAGCGCGCGCAGATCGGTGGGGGCCGGGCTCAGCGCAAGCGCCCCGTGCTGGAGCTTGGCCGCGTCAAGCATATCGTCAAGCAGCGTGGACATGCCATCGAGCGCGTTGCCGAGCGAGCGTACGCCATTCTGAAAGATCGGCGGCGCCACGTTGGCGTCGAACAAGTCGAGCTTGAGGATATCCAGCGCGCTGAGGACATCGTGGACGCCATGCCGAAGGTCGTGCACCGCAGCCTCGGTCTCCTCCATCCGCGCCTGCATCCAGCGCTCAAGCTGCGCACGCGACTCGGCCAATTCGGCATACAGCCGCGCGTTGTCCAGCGCGAGCGCCATCTGGCCGGCGGCCAGCTGCATCAAGTGCGCGTCGCCGGCATCGAAATGTTCCGGATCGGTATGCAGCAAGTTGAGGATGCCCAGCAGCTGACCGCCGCGCAGAATCGGCACAGCCAGCGCCGAACGGTGCGCGTAGGGCTCGTAGGGCAGTGTGAACCAGCGCTCGTCGGTGTGGGTGTCGGCGATCAGCCCGACCTGGCGGTGGCGAGTGACCCAGCCAGCCAGCCCGCGTTCCATGACGCTGCCAATGATCGCGCGGCGCTGCTCGACTGTGGCCTGACCGCGCGTCAGGATGCTGTTGGTAACCGCGCCATCTTCAGCCAGCAAGAACAGGCTGCCGCTGCTGGCGCCGGTCATACGCGTCGAGACATCCAGCATCTTCTGGAGCGTGGCCTCGAGCATGGAAGCATCCGGCGACGAACGCGCAAGCGCGATCAAGTTCTCCAGCAGCTCCTGCTGGGCAGCCAGCGCAGCCTCGCGGGTGCGCATCTCGGCGATCTCGCGGCGGAGCGCTTCCGGATCGTCCTGATCAAGATTATTACTGCTCATTGGGCCTCTTTACGCTGTTTCGCTGTCAATGGAGGGTCTATGCTCCAGCTCTGGCGAGAGCGTCAGAAATGCATCCATGTCACGCACATCGCCATCCATTCCCAGCCGGGCAAACACCGAGCGCACCTCGCGCCAGAGCAGCTCACCCCCGGCGCGATTGCCGCGTTCGATCTCGTAGTGCGCCCAGGCCCGCAGCGTTCGAGCCCGCTCGGCCTGCATGCCCGCCTGGGCGAACATGCGAACGCTCTCGGCGAAGTACAGCTCGGGATGGACGATAGACGCTTCGGCTACGCTCGGGGCAGGCGATGGACGATCGACGATTGGGGACAGATCTACCCATCGTCGATCGTCCATGGTCAGTCGTCCTCCAGAGGATGACACTATCAACCCGAGCGCCCTCCAGGCGGCACCGCGTTCGGCAGGCGTTTGCGCCAGCGCCAGCGCCTGCTGTGCCGCATCGAGGGCCGCGGCGCGGTCGCCCTGCCCCAGGCAGGCTTCGGCCATCCGGCTATAGATCAGCGAGCGCTCGGTCCAGCCAGCCGAATCGGCGATCGCAAGCGCCTGGCGCAAGTGTGCTTCGCCGGCCTGATACTCGCCCAGGCTGATACTCACACCGCCGAGGTTGCGGAGCGAGAGGAACTCAAGCTCGCGATCCTTGATCTCGCGCGCGATCGTCAGCGCGTCCTGGTAGTGCGCGGCCGCACCAGCATAATCACCGCGCGCCTCGGCCGTCAACCCCAGATTGTTCAGCGTACCGCCCAGCCGCAGCCGGTCGCCCAGCTCGCCGTGCAGCGCGAGGGCGCTGCGCATGGCATCTGCCGATGCCGCATAGCGCCCGTTGGCCTTATGGATCACGCCCAGCAGGTTGAGGCTGCGCGCCATCTCGCGCATGGCGTCGTGCTCGGTGGCCAGCAGCAAGGCTTGTTCGGCCAGGGCCAGCGCTGCTGCGGTGTCGCCAAGGTTGAAGGCGCACCAGCCTTGGAGCACCAGCGCCATGGCCCGCTCGACATCGGCGCCGATCGACTGGGCGATCCGCTCGACCTCGCCGGCGCTCGCACGCGCAGCCAGATAATCGCCCTGGCGCTCGCGCACCTCGGCCAGGCCGTACCAGGCGCGCGCCTGCGCCACTGCGTCCCCAGCCGTCGCTGCGGCGTCGCGCATGGCGGTGTAGCAGCCGGCGGCCTGATCGTAGTGGCCCTGCCAGAGCAGCATCTCGCCCAGCCCTTCATGCGCCGCGGCGCGTCGCAGCTCCAGAGCTACATCATGCGCGCCGGCCGGCAGCAGCGCCAGCACTTTCTGGTAGTAGGCCACCGCCACATCCGAGGCATAGATCGCCTGAGCCTGCCGCGCGGCTCGCCCGTACCATTCGGCGGCCCGCGACGGCACGCCAGCGCGCTCGAAGTGCTCGGCGATCAAGCCAGCGTACTCGCCCACCCGCTCGCCGCTGTGCGCGATCAGCCACTCGGCTGCCTGGGTGTGGTACGATCGGCGGCGGGGGCGCAGCACACTATCGTATGTGACCTGGTGCAGCAGCGCGTGCTTGAAGATATATTCACGCGTCCCAGCGAAGGACGAGGAGGGCCGCGGCTGGGTCAAATCCTTCTTCAGCAGCGCCTCCAGGCTTACCAGTGTGCGGCCGATGCTGGCCAGGTCGCGGGTCGCGTGCGTGTCGGGAGCCCGGCGCGCCTCAAGCCGGCGCGATTCCACCGCCGTGCGCCCAGCGCGCACCTCGGTGCTCAGGCGCGCCACGGCCGCATCCCAAAAGACCCGGCCCACCACCGATGCCTGCTGCAAGGTCGCGCGCTCATCCGGCGGCAGCGCGTCCAGCCGCGCCTGCAACACGCCCGTCAGCGTCGGCGGCACGCGCGCCTCGGCCAGGCGGTCACTCTCGACATGCCAGTGATCCTCGCCGGCGACGATCACGCCATCCTCGATCAGCATTTTGATCAGCTCTTCCAGGTAGAAGGGATTGCCCTCGGATCGCCCGGCGACCAGGTCGATCAACGCCTCGGGCGCGTTCGGCGCACGGCGGAGAATCTCGACCGCCAGGCGCCGGCTTTCTTCCTCGGTAAGCGGCCGCAGCCACAGGCGCGTGTGCGCATGTGGATCGGCGCTCCAGCCGGGCCGGCGCTCGAACAAGGCCGGGCGCGCCAGAGCGACGAACAACACCGGCAGGTGATCGCAGGCGCGGGTCAGGTACTCGATCGCCTCCAGCGAGCTGTCGTCGGCCCAATGAATATCCTCCAGGCAGACCACCGCCGGGTGATCGTCGGTGACGGCCTCGAAGAACTGCGCCAGGTAGTGGAAGGCCCGGTCGCGCAGCTGGCGGGCATTGTCCAGAATGCCATGCAGGTGCGGGCTGGCCGAGTAGTCGAAGCCGATCAGGTGGCCGATGAACGGTGCGCGCTCGGCGCCGGCCACGCCCATGAATCCGGCGATTCCGTGCTCCAGCTTCTGGCGTGCCTCGGCCGCGCGGTCGCTATCCTGGATCTGGAAGCGGAAGGCAAACAGGTCGCGCAGCAGCGCATACGGGCGGCGGCCTGGCTCCTGGCCGGCGCGCGCGCGGAACAGCCAGGTCTGGCCCGGCGCCCGGTCGATCCACTCGATGAACTCCTCCAGCAGGCGCGATTTGCCGATGCCTGCTTCACCGGCAACCGTGACCATGCGGGCGCGGCCATGCTCTCGAACAGCGGCGAGGGCATCCCGGAGCTGAATCAGATCGCCGTCGCGGCCGATGAGCGGCGTCTCGACGCCCTGGACGCCGCGGCCCAGCGTCTGGAACCCGCGCGGCCTGACCCCGCGCACGACATAGACCTGGAGCGGCTCGGCCTTGCCCTTGACGCTCAGCGGCGGCTGGGGCAGCACGTCGAAGATCCCACGCACATGGCGGTAGGTGGCGTGCGATATCAGGATGCCGCCGACCGGCGCGGCGTGCTCGAGCCGTGAGGTCACGTT
>DATFXE010000332.1:0-3719 GCA_035258585.1 Roseiflexaceae bacterium
CCGCCGGCCACCGCCAGCAGCTGCTCGATCCCCAGCTGGTCGAGCAGCCGCGCCTGTGCCCGCACCATATCGCCGATCGTCAGCACCGGGAAGCGCGTGGCGTATGGCCGGCCGGTCGCGGGATCGAGGCTGCCGGGGCCGGTGCTGCCCTGGCAGCCGCCCAGCACATTCGAGCAGATCACAAAGTAGCGGTCCGTATCGAACGGCCGGCCGGGGCCGACCATGGCATCCCACCAGCCCGGCTTGGCCGCGCCGGCGTGCCAGCCGGCCGCGTGCGCGTCGCCCGAGAGCGCGTGCAGCAGCAGGATGGCGTTGTCGCGCGCTGCGTTCAGCTCGCCATAGGTCTCGTAGGCCAGCGTGATCGGCCCAAGCCTCGCGCCGCCGTCGAGCGCGAGTGGCTCCAGCCAGGTCGCATAGCGCCGCTCGACCAGCCCCACGCCGGTATGGTAGTCTGTCGCGAGTGCAGTCATAGCACCTCGTGAGGCTTGAGGCTTGAGGCTTGTGCCCCTCCTCAAGTCTCAAGTCTCAAGTCTCAGACTTTGGCGAGCGCCTGGTCGAGATCGGCGATGATGTCGTCAATCGTCTCGATGCCGACCGAGAGGCGCACATAGTCGTCGCTGACGCCGGTGAGCGTCTGCTCCTCGGGCGTGAGCTGGCTGTGAGTGGTGCTGGCCGGGTGGATCGCCAGGCTCTTGGCGTCGCCGATGTTGGCCAGGTGCGAAAACAGCTTCAGGCCATTAATAAACGTGGCACCGGCCGGTTTTCCACCCTTGATGCCGAAGCCCAGGATGCCGCTCTGGCCCCTCGGCAGATACTTCTTGGCCAACTCATACGTCGGGTGCTCGGGCAGGCCGGGGTAGTTGACCCACGCGACTTTGGCGTGCTCCTTGAGATACCTGGCGACCGCCAGCGCGTTCTGGCTGTGGCGCTCCATGCGCAGCCCGAGCGTCTCGATGCCTTGCAGGAACAGGAAGGCGTTGAACGGGCTGAGCGCCGCGCCTATGTCGCGCAGGAACTGCACGCGCGCCTTGATGATATAGGCCAGCGGCCCGAGCGCCTGCGAGTAGACCAGGCCGTGGTACGACGGGTCCGGCTCGGTGAACTCCGGGAAGCGGCCGTTGGTCCAGTCGAACTTGCCGCCGTCGACTAGCAGGCCGCCGATGCTAGTGCCGTGGCCGCCAATATATTTGGTGGCCGAGTGAACCACGATGTCGGCGCCCCAGTCGAACGGCCGGTTGAGGTATGGCGTGGCGGTGGTCGAGTCGACAATCACCGGCACACCTTGGGCGTGGGCGATCGAGGTGATTCGCTCCAGATCGAGGATATCCAGCTTCGGGTTGCCAATCAGCTCCAGGAAGAACGCCTTGGTGCGGCCGTCGATCGCCGTGCGGAAGCCCTCGAAGTCGCGCGCATCCACGAAGCGGGTGGTGATGCCAAGCTTCGGCAGCGTGTGGCGGAACAGGTTGTAGGTGCCACCGTATAGGTCGGTCGAGGAGACGATGTTGTCGCCCGTGCCAGCGATATTGAGGATCGCCGCCGTCTCGGCCGCCTGGCCCGACGCAAGCGCCAGCGCGCCAATGCCGCCCTCGAGCGCGGCGATGCGCTGCTCCAGCACATCGGTGGTCGGGTTCATGATTCGGGTGTAGATGTTGCCGAGCTCTTGCAGGCCGAACAGCCGCGCGGCGTGCTCGGTGTCCTTGAACTGGTACGAGGTGGTCTGGTAGATCGGCACTGCGCGCGCGCCGGTGGTCGGGTCGGATTGCTGGCCGCCGTGCAGCGCCAGAGTCTCAAAGCCGTTGAACATGACTGCCTCCGCCATGGGGTTGTGCCTCCTCACAAACGATGAACGATGAACGATGAGCGATGACCTGGAGGATCGAGACTCTTGGAAAGAATGATGCGGAAGATGATCGACTCGGCCGATTCATCGTTCATCGTTCGGCGCTCATCGTTCCAACAGAAAAGCCCCCATCAGAATGATGAGGACTCGCGGACGCCTTGGAAACAAAATCCCTTCCGCAAGAGGGAAGGGGCTTACAGAAGCGTAGCCCTCTCATCTTCCAGTCGCGCTGCCGGAATTGGCACCCTAATGATCGAGTTTCGAGTTTCGAGTTTTGAGTTTGAGTTTGGAGTTGTAGCTGCACAACTCAAAACTCAACATTCAGAACTAAGAACTCAGAACTCTTTCCAGGGTTGCCGAGGCTTCATCGGGCCGGTCCCTCCACCTCTCTGGATAAGAGCTGCAATATTCACTTGTCGCTGGAAATCATAAGCGAGTTGCGCGAGATTGTCAAGTAGCAATACGCCTCCAGCATCTCCTTCAGTCTGTCACACAGGAGTGGTGGCTCAGGTCATTTCTTTATGAACCCTTAGCTTGCCTGCACCAACGCCTGCTGCTATAATCGCGCCATGACGGCAGTACGCTCTCAGAAACTGCTGGTTGTAGTGGCACGGGGGAGTTCGTGACAGCTCCATCATCCCACTCGCGGCCTCCCGCACCCAACCGCTCCGACGCCCGGCGCCGGGCATGGCTGGGCTGGCTGAACGGCCCGATGCTGACCCTGGTCGTGGTTGTGGTGGGCAGCGTGGTGATCGTCGCCATGATGCTGGCCTTGCGCACTAACCGCGCGCTCTCGAACATTCAGCAGGCCGACCCGCGCCGCAACCCGACCGCACAGGCGATCGCGATCGCGCGCCCGCTGGCCGGCGGCGAGTTGATCCCCACCCTGCCGCCGCCGCCCGACGCACTGCGCGAGCCGGTCAACATCCTGCTGATCGGCGTGGACAAGCGCCCGAACGCCGAGGACGGCGTGCGCAGCGATACGCTGATCCTGGTCCACCTCGATCCGCTCGACAAGTGGGCCTCAATGCTCTCGATACCGCGCGACTCGGTGGCTAGTATCCCACATCTTGGCTATGCCAAGATCAACGCCGCCTATTCCTACGGCTTTATGAATGCCGCCGCGATCTATGGTGAAGGCACCCAGCCGGATGCCGCCGGCGCGGCGTTGGCGGCCGAGACGGTCGAGCACTTCCTGAGCGTCAAGGTCGACTTCACCGCCCAGGTCGACTTCCATGGCTTCGAGGCGCTGGTCGATTCGGTTGGCGGCGTGGTGATGGATGTGCCGACGCCGCTGCTCGACGCCGAGTACCCCACCGAGGATTATGGCGTAGAGCGGATCTACATCCCAGAAGGCCTGCAGGTGATGAATGGCCACACCGCGCTGATCTACGCTCGCTCGCGCCACGCCAGCACCGACTTCGACCGTAGCCGGCGCCAGCAGGCGGTGCTGCGTGCGCTGCTCCAACAGGTGCGCGCGCGCGGCCTGTTGGATAATGTCGCGACCCTGCCGGAGTGGGCCGCGGTGCTGGAGCAGAATGTCCGCACGACGCTGCCGATCGGCGATCTGGGCATGGTCAACGGGCTGGCGACGCTGGCGCGCGGGCTGACGGGCGATCGGATCGTGCAGCTCAGCATCAACCCGAACGACGTGGCGCTCGACTCGGAGGATGGGTCCGATCTCCATTGGAACCGGTCCGACCTGGCCGCGCTTGTTTCGCGCTGGCAGGCCGGCCCACCATCCGCCCCCGCGGCAGATCCGGCCTCACAGGCGCCGGCAGGCGGCGAGTCCGGCCGCGTCCAGGTGCTCAATGGCGCGGCTGTCGATGGGCTGGCCGGCCGAGTCAGCTCATTTCTGAACTCCCAGGGGTTTACGCTT
>DATFXE010000333.1:0-5393 GCA_035258585.1 Roseiflexaceae bacterium
CAACCGCTGGGTCGGCCCGGGCCACAACGCGGTATTCACCGACTTCGCGGGCCAGGACTGGTTCCTCTATCACGCGGTCGACCGCAATGATCCGTATTTCGCGGGAGAGATCGGCTTCACCAAGCGCCCGGTGCTGATGGATGCGCTCGATTGGATGGACGGCTGGCCAACCGTGCGCGGCGGCCAGTGGGCCTCGGACACGGCGCAGCTTGCGCCAGCTGCGCAGCCAGGCGATAAGAGCCAGTATAAAGTCAAGCCGGCCAAGCTCGACGAGCCTGGCAGCCAGATCGGTGCGCTCTCGGATGAGTTCAGCTCCAGCACGCTAAGCCCGCAATGGAGCTGGGTGCGCCAGCCCGCCGACGGCACGTTTGGCCTGCAAGACGGCGCATTCCGCTTCGACACTCAGGCCGCCGATCTCTATGTAGACAGCAACAATGCCTCAGTGCTGACCGAGCCGGCGCCCACCGGCAACTATGTTGTCGAGACACGCGTTGAACTCAATCTGCCGGCGGAAGACTGCTGCTTCAACTATGTTCAGGCCGGCCTGGTGATCTACGGCGACGACGACAACTTCATCAAGCTGGCACATGTATCGATCTGGGAAACGCGCCAGACCGAGTTCGCCAAGGAGCTGTTCCCGGTGCCAGCCGGCTACCCGCGCTATGGCAATACCGTCGTCGGCCCGCCAGGTCTGTGGACCTACCTGCGGATCGCCAAGCGCACCCGTGCCGGCGAGGAGTTGTACACGGCATATACCAGCCGCGATGGCCAGCAGTGGGTGCGCGGCGGGGTGTGGACGCATAACCTCGGAGATAGCGCGCGGATCGGGCTGGTGTCCATGGGTGGATCGGGCTTCACCGCGAACTTCGACTATGTGCGGGTGTACGAGCTCGACGGTTGAGTCGTACTGTACGTTCGATTCTGGCTTGCTGGACGATGGACGGATGACAAGTCGCTGCCTATCGTCTATGGTCTATCGTCTATCGTCAATACTCCTGGCTGGCCACTGTTTGGTCATGCCTATGCATGGCTTGAGTAAGGCAGGTGTGTATGTTCAACCTGAGCAATCACCCGCACCGCCGCTACAACCCGCTCAGCCGCGAATGGGTGCTGGTCTCGCCACACCGCACGCAGCGGCCCTGGCAGGGCCAGGTCGAGCAGACCGCGCCGGAGCAGCGGCCGTCCTACGACCCGCAGTGCTATTTGTGCCCCGGCAACGAGCGCGCCGGGGGCGCGCGCAATCCAGCCTACGACGGCACGTTTGTCTTCACCAACGATTATGCCTCGCTGCTGCTGGACACGCCGGGCGGCGCGTTCGAACGCGGTAACGGCCTGATACGAGCGCAAAGCGAGCGCGGCACCGGCCGGGTGGTCTGCTTCTCGCCGCGCCACGACCTGACGCTGGCCGAGATGGCGCCCGAGGACCTGGCGCAGGTGGTGGATGTATGGGTCGATCAGTACCAGGTGCTTGGCGCAATGCCGCAGATCGGCTACGTGCAGATCTTCGAGAACCGCGGCGCGATGATGGGCGCCAGTAACCCACACCCGCACGGCCAGATCTGGGCCACCGAGCATCTGCCGCTGAACGTCGCCCGCGAGCAGGAGGCTCAGGCCGAGTACTACGCCACCAATGGCCGCACACTGCTGGCCGACTACCTGGCGCTGGAGTTGGAAGAGGGGGCGCGGATCGTGGTAGCCAACGAGCACTTCGTGGCGCTGGTGCCGTTCTGGGCGGTCTGGCCGTTCGAGACGCTGGTGATCAGCCAGCGGCCGGTATCCGCACTGCCCGACCTGCTGCCCGACGAGCGCGCCGGCCTGGCCGACATCCTCAAGCAGCTAACCACCCGCTACGACAACCTGTTCCAGGTCTCGTTCCCCTACTCGATGGGCTTTCACCAGCGACCGACCGACGGCCAAGCGCACCCGGAGTGGCACCTGCATGCCCACTTCTACCCGCCGCTGCTGCGCTCGGCTACCGTACGCAAGTTCATGGTCGGCTTCGAGCTGCTGGCCGAGCCGCAGCGCGACATCACCGCCGAGAGCGCGGCTGAACGACTGCGAGCGCAACCCGAGAAGCACTACCGTTTGACAAGGTGACAAGATGACAGGGTGACAAGATGACTATTTCATGGCAATGTCATCTTGTCATCTTGTCGTCTTGTCAGGATAGAGCAGGACGTTGAATGCTAGGCAATATGGCTCACATATGGAAGGTTTCATGTGGGCTGGCGGAATCGAGGATACTTTCATCCCGCAGGGCCGGGCCGGCTTGCGCCCGCTGGAGGAGTACGAGCTGACGCAGCACTATGCGCAGTGGCGCGGCGACCTCTATCGCGCGGCCTCGCTTGGCATCAGCGCGCTGCGCTGGGGCGTGCCGTGGTACCGCGTGGAGCCCGAGCCGGGCCGGTTCGACTGGACATGGATCGACGAGGTGCTCGACTGCATGGTCCGCGAGCTGGGCATCCAGCCGATCGTTGACCTGATGCACTATGGCACGCCGCTCTGGCTGGAGGGCAGCTTCGTCGCGCCCGACTACCCCGAGCGCGTCGCCACCTATGCGCGCGCCTTCGCGGAGCGCTACGGGCGGCTCGTGCGCTACTACACGCCATTGAACGAGCCGACAGTCAACGCCCAGATGTGCGGCCGGCGCGGCATGTGGCCGCCATACCTGACCGGCGAGGACGGCTATGTGCGCGTGCTGCTGTCGATCGCGCGCGGCATCCAGCTCAGCGCCCAGGCCATCCGCGCCGCCGACCACGACGCCGCGCTGGTGGCGGTCGAGGCCATGGGCTGGTGTCGCCCAGCGTCGCCAGGCGCCCAGGCCGCCGCGGCGCGCCGCGACCAGCACGAGTTGCTGGCCTGGGATCTCGTGCGCGGCGCAGTGAACGAGCGGCATCCGCTGCACGCCGAGCTGATCGCCAATGGCGCGAGCGAGGTTGAGCTGGCGGCGCTACGCGCGGGCGCGACCGAGCAGGACCTGTTCGGCGTCAACTTCTACCCCTGGTCGGCCTGCGAGATGGCGTTGGACGAAAACGGCCAACCCAGCCCGCGGCCGGTCGCGCGCGACGGGCGGCTGCTGGCCGACGTGCTGCGGCGCTGCTATGGCCACACCGGGCGGCCGCTGATCGTGACCGAGACCAGCGCGAAGGAAGATATAGGTGGTCGCGCGGCCTGGATGGACGAGACGATCGCGGCCGTGCGCGAGGTGCGCGCCGAGGGCGTGCCGGTGATCGGCTACACCTGGTTCCCGCTGATCACCATGGTCGAATGGGAGTACCGCACCAGCGAGCGCTCACTGGCCGATCACCTGCTGCACCTGGGGCTGTGGGATTCGCATTTCGACGAGCGCGGCGTGCTGGTACGCGAGGCGACACCGTTGGTAGAGAGGTATCGCCAGTATGTGGCGAGCAAGACAATATTGACCGCTGCATAAGCAGCTAAGGGGCTTGTTATGTCTCTCCCCCGACCCGAATATCCGCGCCCGCAGTTCGATCGCACGGATTGGCTGTGCCTCAACGGCGAATGGCAGTTCGAGATCGACAGCGGCGACAGCGGCCTGGAGCGTGGCCTGGTCCAGCGCGAACTAGCCGGCACGATCACTGTGCCGTTCTGCCCCGAGTCGGAGCTGTCGGGCGTTCACAACCCCGACTTTATGCTGGCCGTCTGGTATCGCCGCGAGATCACGATCCCCGCGGAGTGGGCCGGACGGCGCGTGCTGCTGCACTTCCAGGCGGTCGACTATGACACGACCGTCTGGATCGACGGCGCTGAGGTGGCCCGCCATCGCGGCGGCTTCACGCCCTTCAGCGTCGAGATCCCTGGCGCGACCGCCGGCAAGTCGATCACGGTTGTCGTGCGGGCGCGCGACGACTACCGGCCGCCCCAGCCGCGCGGCAAGCAGTCGCAGCGCTACGCCGGCTACGGCGCAATGTACGGCCGCACCACCGGCATCTGGCAGACAGTCTGGCTGGAACCAGTGCCCGAGACATACCTCCAGCGGACGCGGATCACGCCGGACATCGCCAATGGCATGTTCCGGCTGGTCCAGCCGATCAACGGGCCACGCCGCCACGGCATGACGCTGCGCGCGACCTTGCGCGACGGCCATGGCACGATCAGCTCGATCAGCTGTGCGGCCGACGCCGACTTCGCGCCGCAGCTCGACCTGCCCATCCCGGCCGAGCGCCGCAGGTTGTGGTCGACCGCCGACCCGTTCCTGTATGATCTGGAGCTCGAACTGCTCGACGGCGGCGTGGTGCTCGACAGAGTTGCCAGCTACGCCGGGCTGCGCGGCGTGACGATCGACGGCCGTGCCGTCAAGCTGAACGGCCAGGTGCTTTTCCAGCGGCTGGTGCTCGACCAGGGCTACTACCCCGACGGAATCTTGACCGCGCCAAGCGATGAGGCGCTCATTCGCGACATCCAGCTCAGCAAGGATGCCGGCTTCAACGGCGCGCGGCTGCACCAGAAGATCTTCGAGGAGCGCTTCCTGTATCACGCCGACCGAATGGGCTACATCGTGTGGGGCGAGTTCCCGGATTGGGGCTGTGCCGGCCAGGGCCCGCACGAAGACCACCAGCGGCCCGGCCCGAGCTATATCACCGAGTGGCTGGAGGCGATCGAGCGCGACTACTCGCACCCCAGCATCGTGGGCTGGTGCCCGCTGAACGAGACATGGCAGCGGCTGCAAGATCGGACGACCGTGCTCGACGACGTGACCCGCGGCATGTTCCTGGCCACCAAAGCCATGGACCCAACCCGGCCAGTGCTGGATACATCGGGCTACTCGCATCGCGTGCCCGAGGCCGATGTATACGACAGCCACGACTACGACCAGAACCCCACGACATTCAAGCAGCGCCACGCCGGCCTGGCCGAGGGCAAGCCCTACCTCAACCGGGTGCATGATCACGACCTGTCGATCCCCTACCGCGGCCAGCCCTACTTCGTCAGCGAGTTCGGCGGGATCTGGTGGAACCCGGCGGCCAAGGCGGGCGAAGACTCGTGGGGCTATGGCGAGCGAGTCAAGACGATCGAGGAGTTCTACGCGCGTTTCGAGGGGCTGTGCGCGGCGCTGCTCGACGACCCGCTGATGTTTGGCTACTGCTACACCCAGCTGACCGACGTCTACCAGGAGCAGAACGGCATCTACACCTTCGACCGGCGCGCGAAGTTCGATCTGGAGCGCATTCGCGCAGTGCAGCAGCGTCCGGCGGCGATCGAGAGCCCAAGCGTGAGATAGCTGTGCGCCTGCGGCGACAAGCTTTTTATTGTCACAAATCCTCCCGGATTTACCAGGGTGGGTGGGATGGCGCGCAAGGCGCTGGAGCGCCTTGCGCGCCATCCCACCCATACAATAAACAGGCCAGGCGTGCTGGTTGGGGCCGCGTAGC
>DATFXE010000334.1:0-5157 GCA_035258585.1 Roseiflexaceae bacterium
CGCGGCCAGCGGCGGCGCTGGCCCGAGCCGAGGCGCAGCTGCGCCAGGCCCAGGCCAGCTACACCAAGCTGAACGATGGCCCGCGGCCCGAGGATGTCGCCGCCGCCGAGGCGCAGATCCGCCAGGCGCAGGCCCAGCTCCGCGAGGCGCTCGGCAGCGTCACACCGGCCGATCTCCAGGCGGCCCAGGCCAACCTGAAAGCGGCCCAGATTGCGCTGGCGCGGCTGGTATCCGGTGAGAAGAACGCCGATGTTCGCGCCGCCCAGGCCCAGCTCCAGCAGGCCCAGGCATCGTTGGATGCCCAGCGCGGCCAGCTGTCGGCCGGCAAAACCAACGCCGATCTTCAGCTCAGCCAGAGCGCCGAGAGCCTGATCCAGGCGCAGACGGCCTACTCGACGGCAAAGTGGAACTGGGACCATGTGCAGGCCACCGGAACTGATCCGATCAACCCTACCACGCCCGACCCGAAGAATCCCAGCAAAACGAAGGCCAACAAGCTGAACGAGACACAGAAGCAGCAGTACCACGACACCTTCACGCAGGCCGAAGCCGCGCTGCATAACGCCGAGATGGCGGTGGAGCAGGCTCGCGTCGCCGCAGCCAACGCGCACCAGGGCGAGATCAGCGGCTCGCAGGCCGCCGAACAGCAGCTCGCGGCCGCCCAGGCCAACCTCGACCGGATCACTTCGGGTATCGCGACCGACCAGCTGGCGGCGGCAAAGGCGCAGTTGGCCAGCGCCCAGGCTGCGCTCGGCAAGCTGCGCGGCCCGCAGCGCGACGATCAGATCGCGGTGGCGCAGGCCGGTGTGGATGCAGCGCAGGCCAATCTAGTGCGCCTGAAGGCCGGGCCGCTCGAGAGCGAGCTGCTTGCGGCGCAGGCTCAGGTGGACAGCGCGCAGGCTGACGTGACGACAGCGCGGATCGATCTGGAGCGAGCTGAGCTGAAAGCCCCGTTCGCCGGTGTCGTCGCCGCGCTCGACCTCAAGCTCAACGAGTATATCAACCCTGGCGCGGCGATCGCCCAGATCGCCGATACCTCGGCGTGGCAGATCGAGACAACCGACCTGACCGAGCTCAGCGCGGTTCGCGTCCGCTCGGGCGATACGGCGAAGCTGACCTTCGACGCCATCCCCGGCCTGTCGCTCACGGGCAAAGTGCTGCGGGTCAAAGGGTTTGGCGAGAACCGGCAGGGCGACATCGTGTACAAAGTCGTCGTCCAGCCCGACAGCGCCGACGCGCAGCTGCGCTGGAACATGACCTCGACCGTGAGTATTACCGGACGGTAGGGGATTGCTCGAGAAGCTATATATGATACTGCTGGCTTACTCAGATGGGAGGTTTGGAGGGCTTTGCCCTCCAAGAAGCATTCGGTTTTGCACCTGGTTCGGGCGGCAAAGCCGCCCGAACCAGGTGCAAAACACAAACGTCTGGGGGGCCCGCGGCCCCCGCACCCCCACCTGGCGAGTTTGCCAGCAGTATCATTTATTCGGGTGCAGGACTTTGGGCCGCACAGCGGCCCAAAGCCCTGCACCATTTTGTGGCCGCGCTGGCTTGGGGATGGGTCGCAACGTTCATTGGGTGACTTACATTAGCGGCGCGCGCCCAGGGTGACCATTGCCCCATGCCAGCAGCGCCATAACCGCCTCTTGCAAGGTGGGATAGGTGGCGATCGCGGCGAAGTCAATCCCCAATGTAACGATGGTTTGCGCGACCTCGGGCCGGATCCCGACCAGCAGCGACTCGGCGCCAAGCAGCCGTGCGGCGGCGGTCGTCTGGACCAGCACCTGCGCGACCTGCGTATCGACCAGCGGTACGCCCGTAATGTCGAAGATCACCCGCTGCGCGCGGGTATGCTCGATCATGTGCAGCAGGTTGTCGGCCAGTACATCGGCGCGGGCGCTGTCGATCGCGCCGATCAGTGGGGCCACCAGCACGCCGGGCAGCACCGGGATGACCGGGGCGCTCAGCTCACGCACCGCTGCCTCACTGGTGTGCAGATCGGCCAGCGTCTGGGTGAGCGTCGCCTCGCGCTGCTCCACCGCCGCAAGCGCCTGTTCCAGCGCGGCAGTGCGGTCGGTCACAGTCGTCTCGAGCGACGCGCGGAGTCGCTCGAGCTCCTGCTCGCGGCTGTGTGAGTCGTGCAAGGCCACCTGCAAGGTGCGCCCGAAGCGGCCGACTAGCAGCGCCAACACGCCCGCGGCTATCACAAAAGTCACGCAGGTCAAGATCGGATCGTAGGCCTGGGTGCTGTAGCCGATCCACGTCGGCAGCGCGATCTCTCCGAGCGTCACGCCAGCCACGGCCAGCACGCTGAGGACGAACGCCAGCATGATCATACGCCCGCCGCTGATGAGGCCCGCCAAAACGATCGGCAAGGCCAGGAGTGTAAAGATGGCGCGGCTGCCCTCTAGTCCGGTCGGCAGCATATTCGCGGCCGCGAGTGCGATCAAACTGACGACCACTATCGCCACCGCCAGTGTGAAGTGACCCTGCCGTAGGACGACGACGGCGCAGCAGAGCAGCACCCCCAGCAGCAGTGAACTGCCGACGCCGAGCAGCCGGTCGATCGCGGAACTGGCCGCGAGCGAGGTCAGGCTTCCGAGTATCGTTGCAGCGATCAGGATGAACAAGAACCCCTGTAGCAACGTTGCCTGTTCGCGTTGAAGCGGATCGCTCAATGGAACATTCCTGAGCCAGTGCTGAAACGGCTTCACCATCGCCATCACACTCCTTCCCAGGCCGTATATGCGATCTGCTGCGTCCTGGATGCTGCAGCGATCCAAGTCATCCCAGTCTACATCCCGGAGTTCCAGTATAGCAAATGACGCGTATTTGTCCATGCTGCCGCAGGCTTGGTCGTGAGGCCTTGGACCCTTCGACCCTTCGACGAGCCCTTCGACCCTTCGACAAGCTCAGGGGGCACCAGGCTCAGGGGAGCCTCAGGGGGGACCAAGCTCAGGGGAGCCTACGCTCAGGGCAGGCCGGCTCAGGGTTCCTCAGCCGAACGGCAAACCGACGCTTGAGCACGCGACCGCATAACTCGTGTTAATGACGAATAGTGCTCGTTCTGGCATGGTACTTGCTGCTAGGTTGCGGGCGCCGCCGTCTGAGTATGCGCGCAAACGAAGGCATCCGGCGCATTCCATGGTTAGGCATGGTTCAATTCGAACACAATCAGCTTGACCGTTGGGGAGGTGTGGAGGGGGCACCCAGAGGGTAGTCGGGCCCCTCCACACCTCCCCAACGGTGGGGGTTTGGGGGCGGCCGGGTGCCCACACCCAGAGGGTACCCGGCGTCGCCCCCAAACCTCCACGCAAAGTGTAAAGTAGGTTTGAAACATGCCTTAGGTATCGGTACAGATGATCTCAAGCAAGGAGGCTTTCATGAAGTGTGTCATCCGGCTCATTTGTCTCACTCTTGGCTTTGGCATGTTACTGAATCTTGTGCCGATCGGCGCCGCACAGGCGCAGCAGGATCAGCGTTGCTTCACCGAGACGAACTTCTGCATCTCTGGGCGTATCCGCGAATTTTGGGAACAAAACGGTGGCCTGGCGGTCTTTGGTCTCCCGACCACGCAGCAGCGGGAGGAGACGCTCGAAGGCAAGACCTTTCAGGCCCAGTGGTTCGAGCGCGCGCGCCTAGAGCTGCACCCCGAGAATGCGCCACCGTACGATGTGCTACTCGGCCGACTCGGCGTCGATCGACTTACGCAGCAGGGTCGCGATTGGTTTACCTTCCCGAAGAGCCAAGCGCAAGCCGGCTGCCGATTCTTTCCCGAGACCGGGCATAATGTGTGTGGCCAGATCCTGGCCGCCTGGCGCGCCAACGGCCTGGAGTTCGACAGGCGCCGTGGCAAGAGCGAGGCCGAGAATCTCGCGCTGTTTGGCATGCCGCTGAGCGACGCGCAAACCGAGACAGTCGAGGGCAAGGAGTATACCGTCCAGTGGTTCGAGCGCGCGCGCTTCGAGCTGCATCCCGAGAACCAGCGGCCGTACAATGTTCTGCTCGGGCGCCTGGGCGCCGAGGTCGGAAGCGGCAGCCGGCGCTATGTCCTGCCCGGAAATGCGGTCTTTCCTGAGGGTGTTGCATATCAGCCGGCGACCGGCAACTATTTCGTGAGCAGCAACAACGATGGCACGATCTTCCGCGGCAATCTGCGCGAGCCTGCGGCCGCAGTCTTCCTCCAGCCAGGGGCCGATGGGCGGACGACCGCTACCGGCCTCAAGGTCGATAGCCGCGGGCGGCTGTTTGTATCCGGCGCCGGGACCGGACAGATGTTTGTGTACGACGCGGCGAGCGGGGCGCTCCTGGGCAAGCTGAGCAACGGCAAGACGCAGACCTTCATCAACGACGTGGCCATCACCAGTGACGGGAACGCCTACTTCACCGACTCGCTCAACCCGATCTTATACAAGGTGGCCGCCGATGCCAACGGCCACTACACGCTCGAGAGCTGGCTCGACTTCACCGGGACGCCGCTGACGTACCAGCAAGGCTTCAACCTTAACGGCATCGTCGCGAGCGACGACGGCAAGTACCTGCTGGTGGTCCAGTCCAACACCGGCAAGCTGTTCCGCATCGAGATCGCGAGCAAAGCGGTCTCCGAGGTCAATCTCGGCGGCGCGACGCTCACCAATGGCGATGGCATGCTGCTCAACGGGCAGACCTTGTACGTCTCGCGCAACCAGAATGGGCTGATTGTGAAAGTGCAACTGGCAGCGGACCTGGCAAGCGGCAGCGTCGTCAGCAGCACCACCGATCCGCTGCTGGCTTACCCGACCACGTTGGCGTGGGCGAATGGACGGCTGCTGGTGGTCAACTCGCAGTTCAATAAACGCGGGCCGGGGCTGCAGCCCAATCTCCCGTTCACGATCGCCAGTATCCCTGCGCCATAAAATCGAGCTTTACAGCTCGGTGGGGGTTCGGGGGCGGCAAAGCCGCCCCCCGGTATACCCTCACAAGGGTAGGTAAGGAAGGGCGCAGCCCTTCCTGATGCCTTTTCTGGTTGTGGTGCTGGCGGCAAGGCCGCCAGCACCACAACCAGAAAAATTTGATCCGGGGGCGGCCGGGTGCCCACACCCAGAGGGTACCCGGCGTCGCCCCCCAGGCCCCCGGTTGGACAGAACCATATCTACCCTTGTGAGCCCGGTATACCCG
>DATFXE010000335.1:0-4142 GCA_035258585.1 Roseiflexaceae bacterium
AGATGTCGGCATCCATGCCGGCACCGGCAACTCCGGCTACACCAATGGCAAATTCTGGTACTCAATCGGCGTCGAGATGGTCGGCGACTACGACCGGGTACGGCCCTCCGGCGCGATCTGGGATGGCGCGAAGGCAGTGCTGGGCGGGCTATCCAAGCGGCTTGGCATCGCGCCACGCCAGCTGATCTCCTTCCACCGCGACTACACCAACCTCAAGAGCTGCTGCGGCTGGGCGGTCACAAAGGATTGGGTGTTTGGCGAGGTCGAGGCCTGGCTGGCCAACCGGCCCCCACCCGCCCCGCCGCCGCAGGGGCCGATCGGTCAGCCAAGGCCGGAGACCGAGGCGCTGGCCGAGCTGCTGCTCGACCAGAGCTACAGCCGCCGCGGCGAAGGCTATAATGGCGACTGGGCCTTCCACCAGTACGCGGTGCAGAACGGGCTGGGCTTCCCTATCGGCAAGAGCGCGCAGATCCAGGTTGCCGGAACGAGCTACGCCTACCAGCCATTCGCGCGCGATACGCTCTACAACCAAGTGCCGAACTGGGGCGATGTCCGACGGATGTCGGATCTGTTGGCGGGCGGCGTTCCGGCCGGCGGGCTTGGGCGCGCCCTGCTCGACGCGACGTTTCGCGCTGGTGGAGCGGCCTTCCATCCCGACTGGGCCTTTCACCAATTTGTGCTGACCAACCGGCTTGGCCCGCCGATCGGAGAAAGCGCGAACATAACCGTCGACGGCGTGCAATATAGCTATCAGGTCTTCGCGCTGGATACGCTGTTCAATCGCGTGCCGAACTGGACTGCCATTCGGCGTGTCAGCGAGCTGGCCGGCGCAACCGACCCGGCCATGGTGCGCCTGCGCGACGCGCTGCTGGCGCAGACCTACGGCCGCGTCGGGGCGGCCTACCATCCTGATTGGGCCTTTCACCAGCTCGCGCGGGGGTGGAATCTAGGTGCGCCGCTCTCAGATTCCTATCGCGCCGCTTCCAACACGACTCAGTATGCCATCCAGGTCTACGCCACCGATACACTGTACAACATCGTGCCGAACTGGAGCGAGGTTAGGCGTCTGAGTCAAGCCGTTCAGCTCGGCGCAGCCCGTCCGGCCATCCTGTCGCTGGAGCAGCCGGCCGAGGCGCTGCTCTCGGATGACGCCCGGCTCGAGCCGGCGCCGGCGCGCTTTCCAATCCTGCGCTATGTGCCATCTGCTGTAGCGGGGGCGGCCTTCGGCGGGCGCGACGGCGCGAAGATCGCCCTGATTGTGCTGCACGGCGACGCCGGGCCGGCGCGGCAGTCGCTGGCGGCGATGACCGCACTGGGCGCGCAGGCATCGACGCACTATTATGTCGCCGCCGATGGCGCAATCTATCAGGTGGTGGACGACGCGAACGCGGCCTGGCACAGCGGCATGGGCGATTGGAACGGGCGGCGGCAGAACATCAACCGGATCAGCCTGGGAGTGACGGCCGAGCGCAGGCCAGATGGGTACAGCCCTGCACTGCTGGCCGCGCTGGCCTGGCTGGTGCGTGCGCTCTGCGGCCGCTACGATCTGTCGACTGCCGCGGTACGGCGCTGGAGCGAATTCGACCCGAGCCATGACGACCTGGCCGGATTTCCGTGGAAACAGTTCCAGAAGATGCTGGCTGGCTGAGCGCCGAGATGTAGGGACAGATTATAACGCGGTGACGCGAAGAGGTTATGCAAGAAGCATACATCTCGTATCGTTGCGTCTTTACAGCTTTGTGCCAAAAACCCTTGTGCCTTTGCGCAAAAAATCGCCGCGCTGGCGTTTGACACATATTAGGTGTTACGCAGTTGGGAGGTTTGGAGGGCAAAGCCCTCCAAAGAACTCTTTTTCCGCGCACCCGTGGCGGCTTTGCCGCCACGGGTGCGCGGAAAAGAAGCTTCACGGGGGCCGCAGGCCCCGCATCCCCGCTAAAACGCTAACTGCGTAAATCCTGACATATCTCGCATAGTTGATGGAGGTCACCATGCCGATTCCGCAAGAGGACATCAACACCAATTGGCTGTGGGTCGCGCCGAACGAGACAGTTGGGCAGATCCAGGCCAGGCTGCCATCTGATCGGAAGGTGCGCGCCTACAAGTACATCGTCTTCGCGACCCGCGACGACAAGTACGTCGTCGCGCGCTGGGTCGAGATCGAGCAGATCGCTGCCGCGAGCGGGCAGGATATTCGCGGCACGCCGATTGGCATGCTGCAAGGGCTGCCCAAGCCAGTGATCGGGATCGAGCAGGACAGCATGGGCCTGACCTCGGCGCGCGAGGAGCGCGATGCGCAGCCCGGCAAGCGGCTGGTGATCCTGGCCAACGGCCAGCCGATCGGCCTGCTGACGGTGGAAAAGCTCGACGCCAACGAGCTGCCGCCCGACCCGTTTGCGGCGATCCCGAAGCGGCCAGCTGTGTTGGGTATCGAGGATGACGATGCGACGCCCAAGGCGCCGGTCCCAACCGCCAGCGCCGCTCCGCCTGGCCCTGTGGTGGATACACGGGTGATCAATGGCTGGATCGAAGGCCATACTGCCGACGATCCGCTGGTAGTGCGTACGCCATATGAGCTGAAATTTAATGTCGGTGCCAAGCGCGATAATGCGCTTGTCACCGTCAGTGGAATCGGCCGTGCTGTCCAAGAGTCCGCTGGAGATGAGGAACTAAAGACTATACTGGTCGTGCTAGACCCTGGTGATTTCACACTCTACGGTGTTGATTCACTAGAGATAGTCATGCCAGTATCGGCCAACGCGCCATCGAAAAATACGGTGACGTTTACGATTGAGGCAAAGAAAGAGGGTACCAGTAAGCTCAACGCGATCTTCTACGTCGACGGCAAGCTATTCCAAAAGGTGGAGTGGACCATCCAGGTTGGCGGGCACGTCGAGGCGGGCGTGAAGGCCGTGCGGGCCGAAGCAACTGGCCTGACGATGTCCAGCGCCACGGTTCAGAAGATCCAAACGCACGGTCAGCCGGTCAACGTGATGATCCTGGCGAAAGAGGCTGGCTACCAGGTGATCGTCCAGGGCGGCGGCGTGGCGCGCGCGTTTCTCAAGATCAGCGCCGAGGAGATCGCCGGCTGGCTCAAGTATGCGCGCGGCGTGCTCCACGATATCGTCCACCTGCAGGATGCCAACGGCAACTATCTTTACCAGGATGCGAACACCTCGATCGCCCCCGACATCCACGCGTCGTCGCTGAAGAAGCTGGCCGAGGCCGGCATCTATCTATTCGACGAGCTGTTCTACGGCAACAGTGGACCGGATGCACGGGCGATGGGCGATCTGCTCAAGACCCTCTCGCAGAAAACGCAGCTCAACGTCCAGATCGTCGCCGAACGGTTCTTCTTCCCCTGGTCGTTCCTGTACGACGGCGACGACCCCGACAACCCCGACCCGAAGCAGTTCTGGGGTTTCAAGCACATCATCGAGTATATGCCGGAGTTCAGCTCACCTACGCCAGTAAACTTCGTGCCGACGATCGATGTGGCCGACACGCTTGATATTGCCTTTGTCTGCAACAATGGCATCGACACGCAGTTTGGCGCGCCAATCGTCCAGGGCCAGCGCGACGCGTTCAACGCGCTGCCGGGCGTGAGCGTCAAGGATTACCCGAACGTCCAGGATTTCATCAACTTGATGAAGGATCCCAATGCGCCGCCGTTGATCTACTTCTACTGCCATGCCGTCAGCAAGTTTCCCGATGAGGATGGTGGAGTCGATGATTCGAAGATCGCGCTGACCGATGACAAGCTAACACTGCGCAATCTCAAGATCAAAGTCCGCACAGCGCTGCCCCCGCTACTGAAGGCACCACTGGTGTTCCTGAACGCCTGCGAGAGTGCGGAGCTGAGCCCATACCTGTACGATGGCCTGATGCCGTTTATGATCGCGCGCGGCGTGCGTGGCATGATCGGCACCGAGGTCGAGACACCGGCGCTGTTTGCGGCCGAGTTCGCCAAGGAGTTCATGCGCCGCTTCACGGCCGGCGGACAGACGCTGGGCGAGTTGCTGCTGAATATGCGTTGTGAGTATCTGGAGCAGAAGAACAACGTCATGGGCCTGGTCTACGCGCTCTACAGCAGCGGCGACGTGGTGGTTCAGCGGCCCGCCTGACAAGATGACAAGATGACAAGG
>DATFXE010000336.1:0-6798 GCA_035258585.1 Roseiflexaceae bacterium
ATGAGAACTTCGGCTTGAACCTCGACCCTTCGCACTTGGTCTGGCAGTTCATCGATTACGAGCGCGCGGTCTACGATTTCAAAGACCGGATCTTTCACGTCCATGCCAAGGACATGGAGGTCAATCGCGATGGGCTGTACCAGCACGGCGTCATGTCCACCGGCATCGGCTGGCAGATCCCGCGCCTGCCGGGGCTGGGCGAAGTGCGCTGGGATCGTTTCATCAGCGCACTCTACGCCGTCGGCTATGACTATGTCCTGAGCGTCGAGCACGAGGATCGCAACTTCGAGGGCAGCGAGGAGCTGGTCAAGCGCGGCTTCCTGCTGGCGCGGAATGTGTTGCAGCCATATCTCGTGTAGTTTTGAGTTCTGAGACTTGTAAATCGGTAATATCTCCGTGCCTTCCACACCCTATACTAGCTGTAGTAATGATGTTTGAACGTGTGGAGCTGGAAGATGTGCCGAACGCGTATCCTGGTCGCCGACGACGAAACGGATATTCGAAATGTTCTTCGACGCTTGCTGCTAAGCGAAGGGTTCTGTGTCTGTGAGGCCGGCAACGGCATCGAAGCGCTCGCCGCGGCCGAGCATTGCGATATCGATCTGGTCCTAATCGATATAACGATGCCACGCATGAGTGGAACCGAGGCGGTGCGCAAGCTACGTGCCAACCCACGCTATGCCACCACGCCGATCATGCTGATGACCGGCCACGTGCCGGCCGGCGTCACGAGCCAGCTTGGCGATATCAAGCTATTCCCTAAGCCGCTCGATCTCGATCAGGTGCTCGCTGCGATTCAGCAAGCCGTGCGGCCCGCCGGCCCGCCACTCAGTTAGCGGAAACGACCCGTCCGGATGGTCGCACGTGCGACCGCTTTAGTTTGTGGCTCCCAGGGCGTTGGAATGCGCTGTAGCGCATTCCAACGCCCTGGGAGCCACCATATTAAGTCCGGGATGACTCCAGCAGCTCGCGCAGCAGCTCAACTGCTCCTTCAAGATCATCGCCCAGGGCTAGCTGATATGCGCCGCGCTGCGCCAGTGTCTCGGCCACTGCACGAGCGCCGCTGTGCAGGTCGAAGCCGGCTTCGAGATCGCGGCTGAGCGCGACAACAGCGGCTCGTGGATCGATTGGTGCGAGCGCGCTAGCGCGGCCATGGTGGCGGCGCACCAAGCAGACGACCGCGCTATCTGCGTGATAGTGCGGTTGCGCTCTGCCCAGCCCGGCGACGTCGATCGCCAGCTTGCGCTTACCATTGGCCAGCATGCGCGGCGACAGATCGGCAAGCTCGGGAAAGAGCCGCGGCGCATCCGGCAGCAGGTGAATGCGCCAGGGGTTGCCCCACAGCCGCGGCCGATCGCGCAGACTGACATAGACCACATCTTCTGCCAGCAGGCTGAACCCGGCTCGCGCGCAGGCATAGCAGAGAGTCGATTTGCCAATCGCGCTTGGACCCACCAGTAGCGCCACGCGGCGGGTATGTATCACCGCCGCGGCGTGGATGGGCGTGCGGTCGCGCCAGCTTGCCAACAGTAGCGCCAGGCACTCTAGTACGTGATAGCGGAAATGGACGTCGTCGGCGAGAAGATCGGGCGTCACAAAGCCGAGCGCCTGGCCATGATCCATGCGCGCCGTCAGGAGGTTAGCTCCGCTCGACGCGATGAAGCAGTCGCCGTGGACGCGCTGGATGAATTGAGTTGTGAGTTGTGAGTTGTGAGTTGTGAGTTTCAACTGGCGATTATCGACCGCGGCCGGCGGGCTGCCGATTGTTGGCGGGTGTACCACGATACTTACGATCAATGGATCGGTTGGCGCGATCAGCTGCGCCTCCAGCTGGCGCCAGTGGCCGAAGGAGCGCTCGGCCGCGGCGATCACAGCCGCGCTGTTGCTGCGAACTTCCAGCGGCAGACCCAGCAGCGGAAACCATGCGCGCTGGTCGAGCGGGGCGGTGTGGCCGAGCGGATCGCTTGCAGGGCTAAAGGAGATGCCTGCGGCTGATTCCTGCTTCACCCCTCGCTCGCTTCCTCGTATGACGGGTGGCCGGGGATCAGCGCCGCCGCCTCGCCGGAGAGATGGGCGTACGAAGCCCAGGATTTCAGCACGCCCTCGAAGCGCTGATCGACCTGGTGCACCTGGATCTCCGTGATCGAGCAATTATGGTTGGGCCGTGCGATCAGCGTGGCCAGGTCGATATCACCGCAGATATCTTTGAGCGTGAAGGTGAAAATGCCGCCATGACCGACCACGATGATATGTTTGCCGTCCACGCCTCCAAGCGCCTGCTCGATACCAGAACGCATGCGCGCCAGCAGCATGTGGTAGTTTTCGCCGTCAGGGAAGAGCAGTTCCGGCTGACCATCGAACCAGGCGCGCACGATCGAGTCGTGGGTCGCCCAGGCCTCGGCGGTGCCGCCTAGCCGTTCCAGCGCCCCGACGTTGACCTCGCGGAAGTGCTCGACAACCATTGGCGTGATGCCGATCGCCCGCCCGATGATCTCGGCCGTCTCGAGTGCGCGCTTGAGCGGCGAGCAATAGATCGCGTCGATCGGCTGACCTTTGAAGAATTCGCCGGTCTGCTGGGCTTGGAGCATTCCCTTGGGGGTCAGTGAGTAGTCGATCAGCCGGTGCGAAAACTCTTTAGTGAGATTGGCGGTATTCTCGCCATGGCGGACGAGGTAAAGCGTGTTCATAGATGGCTTTCTCAAAGAAACGTGAACCTTCCCATTAAAACAAGTTCTTGCTTGCTTGACGGTCTGGCTGGGTGGGGGTTTGGGGAGGCCGGGTGCCCTCTGGGCGTCTCCCCAAGATCTTCTTTTTTCTGGCTCACTACGGCGACACCCAGAGGGTACCCGGCCGGCGTAGTGAGCCAGAAAAAAAGCTTCTTGGAGGGCCGGGTACCCTCTGGGTGCCCCTCCAAACCTCCCCGCAATGGACGACCGCGTAAGTCGTGTAAATTATACGTTCGCCAGGCTGATAGAGCGAATCTCGATACGTGTTCCTGGAGTATGCACGATCCGAAAATCGCCGCCATCCTGGCTGTTGCCGAGCCGCGCATCGTCGAGCAGGAAGCTGACGGTATGCTGCGTGCCGTCGCCAGCAAGCACAATGGGCGCGAGCGGCTGGAACGGGTTTTCCCAGCTGTCGTACTCGACCTGCAAACTGCCCTGGGTGTGGGCGACATAGGTCACGCGTAGCTCCAGCGGCCGTGGGTCGCGCACATTCCAGTAGAAGTCATCGCTCACGCCGAAGAGCAGCGGAGCATCTCGTGGCGCCGACAATAGCCTGGCCTCGCCGGTCACGTCATCGCCGAACGATGTCACCAGAAGCTGCCGGCCCACCACCGGGTAGATGCCTCCGTACGGCGCACCAGGCGCATAGCGCAGCTCGGCGGCGCGCGCAAAGCGCTGGTGGCTGCTGAAGATCGCATGGCGCGGCGACTGGCGGAAGTGCTCGCGCAGGTCGGCCCGGTAGGATGCTGGTACGCGCTCCTCTGGAGTGGTATCGACCCAGACTTTGACCAACTCCAGCAGTTCGTTCTGGCTCAGCGCCGACGTGGGGGCGCGCAGCCAGGCCGGCCCCGGCCGGTGCAGCCAGCGCGGCGGATGGCCGTGGGCCTGCTCGGCCTGATTCAGCGTTTCGGCCAGCGCGGCCAGATCATAGCGCGGGCGGTGTGGCATCGACGTGATATCGTACCAGCCCAGCGCCGGCCGCACGTCGATCTGTCGTGCGGGGCTATCAACGCGCCAGGTCAGCAGCAGATCGTTGCGGCAGGCGCTGTTCAGTGCATGGGCATCGAGCGCGTGGTCGGCCTCTATGAGGCTGGTATGGTGATCCCATAGCTCGGTCAGGCGGGCCGGCGCTGCCAGGTAGGCCAGGTCGGCTTCTAGCTCGCGCATCGGCTGGCGCCATAACGCGTCGCCCTGTGCCGGCTGCGCCAGATATTCACTCCAGCGCGGCAAGAACCACTCGAAGCAGCGGCGCGTCAGCGCCTCGTCGATCAGGCGTTCGCCACGCGCGCCCGCCTCGCGCAGCTGCTGATGGTAGGCCTCGAGGATGAAGTTGAGCCGCGCGCTGTCGTCGTCGGTATAGATAAAGAAGTCACCGCAGCGCGCCACGCGTCCTAGCAGCTCGCGCCGCTCGAGCGCCTGCTGCGGGTTGAGCAGGGCCCAGACCGGCAGCAGCGCGTCGGCGTCGAAGTGATGCGTGGTGATCGTGAACGACTCCAATGGCGCAAGCGACTCACTGGCAAGAAAGCGCAGCACCCCTTCGGTGGTGGTGTCGGCCGCGTAGCGCGGGTGATTGTTGTTCGGCAGGTGGTGGCTGAAGCAGATTCCCCACAGGCCAGGGTAGTGAATCATATCGACGGCGGCGATGTCGTGGCGACCGAGCAGACCGTGATGAAAAACCTCGAAGTGCATGGCGGCTCCTCGTGCGATGCTTGCTCTCATAATAGCATAACGATGTTCACAACCGATCTTCATCTTTATCGCTTAGGATCGTGATATACTGCACAAAGAATAATTGACGCGCTCTAACCTGCCCGCTATAATGCCCGTGGCGCCGCTGGGTGCCCGCTGCCGCGAACTAACGGACCGACGCAATGACTGATTTCTCGTTTACGATTCGTCTATGTGAGCCAGATGACACCCAACGGATCGTGCCGTTGATCCAGGCGCAGGTCGCCGCGTCGGGCCGCTACGCGCCTGACGCAGACAAACTGGCCGAGCTGGTGCATGCTCTGTTGATCAGCCAGTTCAGCGATTTCTTGTTGGCCGAGGTCGACGGGCAGGCGCTGGGAGTCATGCAGATCAACTATCGCCTCTCGACGTGGGAGGTCGCGCCGTATGCGGCGATCGAGGATTTCTACCTGGCGCCGCAGCTGCGCGGCCGTGGCGTCGGCCCGCGCATGCTCGACTATGCCTGCGCGCGCGCCGAGGCACGCGGCAGCGTGTTTGTTGAGGCGGCATTGCGGCCGGAAGATCGCGCCGCGCGGCGGCTGTACCAGCAGTTTGGCTTTTCGGAAACGCCACGCAGCGCCTGGCGGCGCGATCTGCCGTTCGACTGCGCGGTGCCGCTTGAAGACGCGGCTGGCGAGGCCGAAACTGATCGATAACAGAAATGGATAAAATCTATGAGCACTCGTTCACAACGCGGGCGCGTGGCCCAAAAGAAACGCGCCGGCAGCTCGATGGGCATATTTTATGCCATACTGGCCGTCATCGCGATCGGCGGTGTAGCGCTGCTTGCGACCACGAACCAGGGCGCAAGCCCTAGTGCCGCCAATCGGCCCACCATTACGACGACGATCCCGCTGGACAGCCTGCCCTCGCGCGGCAAGGCCGACGCGCCGGTCACGGTGGTCGAGTACGCCGATTTCCAGTGTCCGGCCTGCGGCGCCTTCGCTACCACGATGGAGGCTGGAATCGTGAAAGACTATGTCGATACTGGCAAAGTGCGCTTTGTGTTCCACGACTTCCCGCTGCCGCAGCATGCCAATGCCGTTCCGGCGGCCGAGGCGGCCCGCTGCGCCGCCGACCAGGGCGCTTTCTGGCCCTATCACGATCTGTTGTACGCCAAGCAAGCTGAGTGGGAGAACAGCTCGGCCCCGCTGGCACAGTTCGCGGCCTATGCCGAGCAGCTGAAGTTAGATCGCGGCGCGTTCGAGACATGTTTCAACGCCCACACCCACCTGGCGACGATCACGCAGCTCTATCAGGACTCGAGCAATGGCGGCGTGAACCAGACGCCCACCTTTGCGATCAACGGCAAGGCCTACTATGCCAACGAGCTGCGCGCGGCGATCGACGAAGCGCTCAAGGCCAAGCAGTAGGCAGTAAGCACTAAGCAGTCGGCAGTTAGTACCTAACTACTGCGGCCTGCTTACTGCTTCCTGCCGACTCGTAAGAGACAATGCAGCACGAGTACACTCCCTTCTCGCGCATGGCTGCCGCCCTGCTAGCGCTGCTGGGCCTGCTCGACGCGGCCTACCTCGCACTCGAGCGCGTGATTGGCGGAGCGCTGGCATGCCCGATCGGCGGCGGCTGCGAGACCGTGCAGAGCAGCGCCTATGCGATTCTCTTCGGCGTGCCGGTGGCCTTTATCGGCGTGGCCGGCTACGCGCTGCTGTTGGCCGTCGCCATGCTGTCGCTGCATGCCGACAGCCTCGGCGGCGTGCCGCTCGACGCGCTGCTGTTGGCGCTAGGCAGCGTCGCGCTGCTGGCCGGGATCTACTTCATGTACCTCCAGGTCGCGGTGATCGGCGCTATCTGCTTCTGGTGTGCGATTGCAGCACTGCTCGATCTGTTGATTTGGCTGGCGGCGTTCGTCAATTGGCGTTCGAGTCGTCAGGCGACGACCAAACTCCTATCGTCTGACAATCTATAGCTCGAAAATCAGAATTCAAAACCAGAACTCAAAGCCCTGGCCTGAGCCGGGTCGAAGGCTCAGAATTTCTTTGACATCCCCCCAACCTGGCCCTATAATGCACCGGGTTTCACAAAGTTCCAAGCGTCAATGGAGGCAAAGCAGCCGTGCGTAGTCGAGAAGCAACATTACTAGTCATTACCCTTATTATTGCTGGCCTAGCGGCCTGGATTGTTTTTGCGCCCGGCGATAATTGGCTGGGTCGCGATGTCCGTACCCGCCTTGGCCTGGACTTACAGGGTGGCACGCAGGTGCTGCTGAAAGCGCAGGACCCATCTGTCAGCCGCGATGTCATGCAGACGGTCCAGCAAGTGGTCGACCGGCGCGTCAATGGTCTCGGGCTAAGCGAGACAGTCGTCCAGCTCTCGGGGAGCGATC
>DATFXE010000337.1:0-25452 GCA_035258585.1 Roseiflexaceae bacterium
GGCATCCGCCACGCCGGCATCCTCCACCCCTGCGCCGACCAGCGCGCCGTAGATCTGGTAGCGACTGGGGACTAGCGATTGGGAACTGGGAGATCGCAGCATCTCCCAGTTCCCAGGTCCCAGTCCCTAATCGCTAATCTCCGAGCGCTACTTCAAGAACAACTCGATCACCGGCACCACGACGTCGGGCTTGACCACCGGCAGATCGAGCGTCAGCGTGTCGTTCGCCACCTCGGCAATGCTCCATTCGTCGTGCTTGCCCGGCTCCAGCAGCTTGATCTCGCTGGCGTCGTTGAGCAACTGCGCGTAAGCCACCTTGCCCGCGAAGCCATCCAGATGTAGGTGGCGGAACGGCCAGCTGAAGATATGCAGGTACAGCCGCTTGCCATCCCTTCGACTCCGCTCAGGGCTAGTTTGCGTGAAGCGGCAATCGGCCGGCACGGCGAACTCGCTCTGGGTGCAGCCGTAGATCGATCGCGCATGCAGCCGCATCCAGTCGGCGTAGACCTGTAGCGCGGCGGTGGCCCGGTTGTCGAGCACGCCGCGGGCGGTCGGCCCGACATTCATCAGCAGGTTGCCGCCGCTGGCCACTGTGTTGATGAGCATCTGGATCAGCTGTTGCGGGCTCTTCCAGGTCGTCTCATCGCGGTGGTAGCCCCACGATCCGCTGAAGGTCTGGCACGTCTCCCAGACGCGCGGCTTGCCGTCCACATGGACCCACTCACGCGGCTGGAACTGCTCGGGCGTGAAGATATCGGCCTGGTCGGGCGGCAGGTCCAGACGATTATCCACGATGATTCCGGGCTGAAGCTCGCGCGTGAGCTTCAGCAGCGCCTCGCTTTGCCAATCGTCATGGCCTTTGCCGGGCATACCGCGGTAGTCGCGCCCAGGATAGGAGAAGTCGAACCAGATGATATCGATCTTGCCGTACAGCGTCAGTAGCTCGCGCACCTGGCCCTGCATGTAGGCGGCGTACTTACGCATGTCGCGCTGTTTGTTCAGCTCGATCGCCTCGGGGTGGTCGCGCAGCGGATGGAAGATGTCGATCGGGAACTCGGGGTGGTGCCAATCGATCAGCGAGTAGTAGAAGCCGACCCTCAGCCCGGCCTCGCGAAAGGCGTCGACGTACGGGCGCAGCAGATCCTTACCGTAGGGCGTGTTGGTGGCCTTGTAGTCGGTCAGTTGGGTATCCCACAGGCAGAAGCCCTCGTGGTGTTTGGCGGTCAGCACGACATACTTCATGCCGGCGGCTTTGGCGGCCGCGGCCCACTCGCGCGGGTCGTACAGGTCGGGGTCGAAGTGATCGAAGTAGGGCTGATACTGCTCGTCGGCGATCTGCTCGCGGCTCTTGACCCACTCGTGTCGCGCGGGCAGCGCGTACAGCCCCCAGTGGATGAACATTCCGAAGCGGTCGTGGACGAACCAGGCGGTGTCGCCCGGCGTCGGCGCGGGTTTTAGCATGAGTGAACTCCTTATTGTGGGACTGGGAGGATGCACGCCATTGTAACCCCAATCCCTACTCGCCAATCCCTATCCCTCAAACGCAATCTTCAGCGTATAGGCGTGCTCGCCTGGCGGTTGGGCCGGCGCGGCGACAGTCAGGCCGCCGCGATCCTGCGACCAGTTGAGCTTCGTGGCGCTGCCCAGCAGCTCGACGTTGGCGACACGGCCGGGCGCCAGCTCGGATGCCGCGCCTAGCGACTCGATCGTCCAGGCTTGCTCCGGCCAAGCCAGGCAGATCGCGTAGAGCGTCGCGCCGCTGGTGGTGAAGCGGATATCCTGGCTGGTGAAGCTCTGGCGTTGGGTGTCGGTGAACGCGCCCTCGCCGATCTCGGTCGGCCCCTCGCCAAAGATTTTCCACGGTCGCGTGCCATAGATCGCTGCGCCGTTGACCGCCAGCCACTGGCCGATCTCGCGCAGCATCTGCTGCTCCGGCTCGGGGATCGTGCCATCCGGCCGTGGCCCGATATTGAGCAGCAGCGCGCCATTCTTGCTGACGATGTCGACCAGGTCGCCGACGATCGAGCCGACGGTCTTGTAATCCTGGTTGTGGACATAGCCCCAGGAGTTTTTAGAGACCGACGTGTCGGTCTGCCAGAAGGAGGACCGGATGCCGGCGAGTTGGCCGCGCTCGATGTCGAACACCGATGTGCCTTCTGGAAAAGCGTCGTACTTGTGGTTGATCGCGGCGCCGCTCCGGTCCCAATCGGCGCCCCACGTGCGCGCCGCATTGTAATAGTAGGCGGCGAAGCGTGGCAGGTAGGGTTTGAACGAGTCATGCTGGATCCACCAGTCGAACCAGAACACCTGCGGGCGGTAGCGATCCACGATCTCGCAGGCGCGCTGAAGCCACTCCTCGAGGTGCTCGGCGGGCGGCCACTCGGGCGCGTGCGGGTCGCCCTGGTCGGCTGGTTTGGGCAGCGCGTAGCCATACAGGCCGCGGTAGCGGTCGTTCTGTACGTCGGATGGGAAGCCGCGGCCGCCGTCGAAGAAGAACCAGTTTTCGGCACGGTGGTATGAGACGCCGAACACCAGGCCCTCGGCGCGCACCGCATCGGCCAGCTGGCCAACCAGATCACGCCGTGGCCCCATTTTCGCGGCGCTCCAATCGGTAAGCGCGCTATCGTACATGGCGAAGCCGTCGTGGTGCTCAGCCACTGGCATGACATAACGAGCGCCCGATTGCTTAAACAGCCTGGCCCACTCGGCCGGATCGTACTTCTCGGCGCTGAGCTGCGGGATGAAGTCTTTGTAGCCGAACTCGGTCTGTGGGCCATAGGTGGCGACATGGTGCTCGAATTCCGGTGATCCCTGCTGGTACATATTGCGCGGGTACCACTCATTGCCAAACGCCGGCACGGCGTACACGCCCCAATGGATGAAGATTCCAAATTTCGCGTCCTTATACCAGCGCGGTATCCTATAGGCCGCTTTCAGCGATTCCCAGTTCGGCTCGTAGGGGGTGGTCATGAATGCTGCTCTCCTCGCCAATCACGAAGTTCGGCCGGATGGCCCGGAACACCCGCATCACCGTCGGCACGCCGTCGACAAGCGCGATGTCGACCGTCGCGATCATCGGCCAGTACGGAAACGAGCGATCGGCGATCACCAGCATGTTGGTGTGCCGTACGCGGCTTACCAGCGAATTGATCTGCGGGTTCAAGATACCGGTCTTCAGCATCGCCATCTACTCCATGCGTCTCGCTATCGCCAACGAATTGGCGATGCAAGTTCGTTCCGCGATCCGGCGATCGATCATGAGGAGCCGTCGATCGCGGATGTCCCACATTGAAAATCATCGTTTTTCATCGTAGGGACACGATAGATCGTGTCCCCACGATGAAATCATTGGAAAGCAATGCGTGCAGCGCTGAAATCATGTTTACACATCCGCAATCACCAGCATAGCTTTAACCACCCCAGTCTCCGGCCACAGCCAGCTGGGGAAAGTTTCGACCAGGGCAGCGCCATCGGCGCGGTGCGTGATCCACGGCCGGGTGTCGATCGCGCCGGCCTCGATCTGGCCGATGATCCGGCTGAAATCGGCCGGCAGCGCGTTGCGGCTGGCAAGGATGGTCGTCTCGCGGCGATGGAAAGCCGGATCGTGGAAGGTGACATCGCCCTGCGCCAGGCCGACGAAGGTCAGCCGGCCGGCGTGGGCCACATACTCGAACGCGCGCGCCATCGAGGCGAGGTTGCCGGTGGCGTCGAACACCGCTGTGGCCAACTCGCCTGCGGTCAGCTCCTCCAGCACGGCCAGCGGGTCGGCGCGCCCGTCGATCGTGTGCGCCGCCAGGCCGCGCGCGTGGCAGAAGGCCAGCCGCTCCAGGTTCACGTCCAGCGCGATCACGCGTGCACCCGCCAGGCTGGCGAACTGCATGGTCGCCAGGCCGATCGGCCCCGCGCCGATCACCAGCGCCCACTCTTCAGGCTCGATCTGTGCGCGCTGCACCGCGTGCGCCCCGATCGCCAGCGTCTCGACCAGCGCCAACTGCTCGTAGCTCAGCGACGACGAGCGGTGCAGCTTGGCGATGGGCACATTGATATACTCGCGCATCCCGCCGTCGATATGCACACCCAGCACCTGCAGGCGCGTGCAGCAGTTCTGCCGGCCGCGCCGACATGCGCCACAGGTTCCGCAGTTCAGGTATGGCTCGACGCTGCAGCGATCGCCGATAGCGATCGGCCCTGAGGGCGCTGCCGGATCGAGCGCGACCACCTCGACGCCCAGTTCGTGCCCGAGGATGCGCGGGTAGCTGAAGAAGGGCTGTGTGCCGCGGAAGGCGTGCAGGTCGGTGCCGCAGATGCCGACGCGGTGGACGCGCACGAGCGCCTCGCCGGGGCCGGGCGCCTCTGGCGCGGCCGTGCTGGTGAGCCGAAACTGGCCCGGCTGATCCAGGACGATTGTTTGCATTTCCATTCTACAATCGGGCGCCCACACCCAGAGGGTACGCGGCGAATCTACAATCTGCAATTGCTAGCGCCCGCCCATGCCTGTGAGCGCGACGCCCTGGACAAACAGCTTCTGCGCCAGAAAGAAGATGATCAACACCGGCAGTAGCTGAATGATCGACACAGCCATGAGCAGGTTGAACTGAGTGAAGTTCACCCCGCGGAATAAATTCAGCCCTAGAGCTAGCGTATACAACTCCTGCGAGCGGATGTAGATCAGCGGGTCGAGCAAGTTGCTCCAGTTGCCGATGAAGGCGAAGATCGCGACTGTTGCCAGCGCCGGCTGCGAGAGCGGCAGGATGACACGCATGAAGATCTCGAAGCTCGACGCCCCGTCGATCCGTGCGGCGTCGTCCAGCTCGTGCGGGATGCTCATAAAGAACTGGCGCAGCAGGAAGATGAAGAACGGGTAGCCGAACCAGGCGGGCAGGATCAGCGGCCAGAGGGTATTGACCAGCCCCACCTGGCTGAAGAGCAAAAAGCGCGGGACGATCGTCACCTCGCGTGGGATCATGAGTGTCGCCAATAGCAGCAGGAACAGCACGTTGCGCCCGCGCGCGCGCAGCCGCGCAAAGCCAAAGGCCACCAGCGAGCACGAGATCAGGTTGCCGACCACATTGGCGCATGTCACGATCAGGGTGTTCAGCAGAAAGCGGTTGAACGGCAGGATCGTCCACCCCGTGATGTAGTTGCGCCACTCGAAGCTGGTTGGCAGGAAGCTGGGCGGGTACGTGAAAACATCCTTCGACTGTTTGAGCGAGGTTGCGATCATCCACATGAACGGTAGGATGAAGATCACCGACCCGGCCAGGAGCAAGCTATACACCAGGATCCGCTGGATCAGTCGCCGCGTGCGCAGGCCGGCGATCGACCGCTGCCCGTGTACCGGCACGACCGCTGAGCGATGAGGAACTTCAGCTTTCATAGTGTACCTACCGTTTGAGATCGCCTTCGTAGAAGACCCAATACTTCGACAGGAAGAACTGTGCTGCCGTAAACAGCATGATCACAACCAGCAACACCCATGCCAGCGCCGACGCATAGCCCATCTGGAAGAACTTAAACGCATTCCGATACAGATACAGGCCATACACCAGCGTGGCATTGGCCGGTGTGCCGTCGGTCATGACCAACACCAGCACGAAATTCTGGATCGAGGCGATGAAGCCGACGATCAGGTTATAGAAGAGCACCGGCGACATCATCGGCACGGTGACGTTCCAGAATTTGCCCCATGGCCCGGCGCCGTCGATCTCGGCGGCTTCGTAGAGATGTTGTGGCACGCTTTGCAGGCCGGCCAGGTAGATCACCATCGCGCCGCCGGCACCCTGCCACAGGCTCATCAGAATCAGCGCGGGCATGGCCCATTGCGGCTGGACCAGCCAGCCCGGCCCCTTGATGCCGACCCAGCCCAGCGCGGTGTTGAGCAGACCGAAGTCTTTGTGCAGGATCATGATCCACAGGATCGCCACCGCGATGCCGCTCACCACCGAGGGGAGGTAGAAGACGGTGCGGAAGAACGCCATGCCATGAACCTTCTGGTTCAGCAGCAGCGCCAGCAGAAACGAGACGATCACACCCAGGCCCACACTGGCGACACCGAAGTAGATCGAGTTCCACAGCGCTTTGTAGAACAGCGGGTCGGCGAACATGCGCTGGTAGTTGGCCGTGCCGATCCACTTGGGGGATGTGAGCACCGACCAGTCGGTGAAGCTGATGCCCAGGGACGTGAAGATTGGGCCGGCGTCAAACAAGACAAAGCCGATGATCCAGAGCGAGATAAACAGATAAAACTCACGCTCTTCGCGGCGGGCCATCTTACTGAGCCTGACACGGCCGGCTGGCTGGGCGCGCGCCTGCTCTAGGCCCTGTTGCAATGCCATTGGCTCCTCCTTTCGCTGGAAGAGTGCTGCGAGATCGTAGTTCCTCTATGATTAGGCAAGTACATTATACACGGTCCATTTGAAATAATTGGGAGCTGGGAGATCGGAGTTGGGGATACGGTATCAACACCCCAACCCCTATCTCCCAACGCCTAACCCCCGCGCGGAGGGGCGCACTTGGGCGCCCCTCCGCGCAGGTGTTGGGTGTTGGAATTGTGAGGCTGCAAAGCCCAATACCCGATACCCAATACCTAAAACCTTGTTTGGAAATGCACTAGTATTACAACGAGAGTTGGGAGGTCTGGAGGGCTTCGCCCTCCAGATTCCATCCTCAGTGGGGGTGCGAGGGGCGGCAAAGCCGCCCCTCGCACCCCCACTGAATAGGGTTTTTCGGGGCCAGAGGCCCCCGAACCCCCATTCGGAAGTAAAGTCTCGTTGTAGTGCTAGGCGCGATTCTCGGCGATAATCGGATCGATGGCGGCGCAAACCTGGTCGAGCGCGTCCTTCACTTTCAGCTGCCCGGCCACCACCAGATCCCAGATCGGCTGTGCGGCCTGCGTGACCTTCGGGCCGGTCGGCTGGTCGATGATGTCGTGAGACGCGATGCCGGCCGTCATCGCCTGCTGGACGAACTTTGCTCCGGGAGGCGCGAACTTGGAGTTGAGGTAGGCCGGCCAGGCCGAGAGCCGCGCGGGGCTGCCGCGCCCGGTGATGCCCCACATGTAGCCTTGCCCTGCGGTCGAGAGATAGTCGTTGAGGTAGATCCAGGCCGCGTCGGGGTTCTTCGAGTCGCGCGTGATCGTGTAGCAGCTGCCGGCGCTGAAGGTGGTGTGCGCCTTGGGGCCTTTGGGCCACAGAGCGATGTCCCAGTTGAACTTCGAGTTCTCGCGAATCGGCGGCGTGGCCCACGAACCCTGCTGGGTCATCGCGATCTTGCCGAACTGGAACGCCGGCCAGGCCACGTTCCGCAGATCGTCTGGGCTGGGCACCGCGCCTTTCGTGCGCAGTTCCTCCCACCACTCCATCGCTGCGACCGCTTCGGGCTTGTTGATCAGGCACTGATCCTCTTTCGGCTCCGACAGATATTGCGCACCGAAGGGGAATAGGTACACCGGCGCCATCAGCCCATCGCCAGGAGAGGGCAGCTCGCCGAGTCCAAAGATTTTATTCGGCCCCTCACCGCTGGTCATCTTGAGCGCCGCGGCCTTGAGATCGTCCAGCGTCCAATTCTCGTCGGGGTACTTCACGCCAAACTTGTCGAAGAGATCTTTGTTGTAGTACAGGTTGGCCGGGCCTTCGTCGTAGGGGATGCCGTACAGCTTGCCCTCGCGCCGGTAGGAGACCAGCGACTGCTTGGTGAAGTCGTCGAGGTTGAAGTCCTTCTGCTGCGCGATGTACTCATCCAACGGCCGAAGCAACCCGCCCTTGATCAGCTGCTGCGCCCAGGCGAACTGGACATACAATATGTCGGGCAAAGCGTTGCCGGCCGCCTGGGCGGTATACTTCTGCAGGTAGTCGCCGAAGGGCGTGTTCTCGGCCTTGATCTCGATGTTCGGGTGGCGCTGCATGAAGAGCTGATCGAACTGGTTCTGGCGCTTCATGAAGGTGGCATCCCAGGCGTGCGCGACGCTGAGCGTCACTTTCGAGCCTGGCTCGGCGACGGCGGGCTTGGGCCAGGGGCCTTGCGCGCCCTCATTCTGGTCGAAGATCGAACCCTGCTGGTCGGCGGCGGGCGCCGCGGTGGGAGCTTCGGCGGCGGGCGCGGCGGCGGTCGGCGCCTCGGCGGGGGCTCCAGCCGGGGCGGCGGTCGGGGCAGCGGCGGGCGGAGTCGTTCCGCCACAGGCGGCCAGCAGCGCGCCCAGGCTGGTGGCGCCCAGGCCGAGCCGGAGGCCAACCTTGAGAACCTCGCGCCGGCTGAGGCCGCGGCGCCTTAATTCGCGTGCAAGCTCTTCCTCATGCGAGTGTGCCATAGGTGAATTCCTCCAATCGTTGCCGGTCGCGCGCCGGCTCTACAGAGCATCTACCGTGATGGCCTGACGGAGTCTTTGGATTCCTGCATACCTCCTTTCTGCCGACGCTCGCGGCCCAGATGTCCCGGCCTGCGGGCGAGCTGAGATGTATCGTTGCGAACCGACGTGGTGGCACACGTGCGATTATTCATAGCTCGGAAGAGGAGCTTCGGGGCTTCTGAAATGACAAACTGTTCCGATGGTGGGGGTTCGGGGCGGCTTCGCCACCCCGAACCCCCACCATCGGGGAGGTCTGGAGGAGCCGCCGGCCGCTCCAGACCTCCCCGATGGGATGAATTGTTTCAAGATCCCTTTGGGGCTTCCCTAACGAAATCGCGCAACACAAACCCAACGCCATCTATCAGTGGTGAGACGAAAAAATCCTTGATCCTGAAATGTTATCGATAACATCACTATAGCATAGATTCGCGTCGATTGTCAATAGTTGGTTTAAGAAATCAGACGTGCTAGTTGACACGGACGATTACAATGGTGTATGCTATAAGTAGCGAAGCGCCCATGTCTACCTCAATTGTGATATCCATAACATGCAGATGGAAGAATCACCTGCCGCAGTCACGATTCAGGATGTAGCCGCGCGCGCTGGCGTCTCGGCCATGACGGTCTCGCGCGTGCTCAATCAGCCCGCGCGCGTCGCTCCAGCCACGCGCCAGCGCGTCGAGCAGGCCATCCGCGAGCTTGGCTTTGTGCCGAACGCATTGGCGCGCCAGCTATTGCATGGCCGCACCCACACGCTGGCGCTGCTGGTGAGCGACATCGGCAATCCATTCTTCACCCAGATCGCCCGCGGCGTCGAAGATGTAGCCCAGCGCAACGGCTACACCGTGATCTTCGGCAACAGCGATGAGTCGGTCGAGAAAGAGCGCCAGTATTTGCACGCGCTGCTGGGCCGGCGGATCGACGGCCTGCTGATCGCTCCGGCCGGCAATGGCTCGCGCCCAATGCTGGATCTGCTGATCCAGCGTGGGACGCCGTTTGTGTTGCTCGATCGGGCGATCGACGGCGTGCAGGCCGATGTCGTGATCGGCGACAATGTCGGCGGAGCGCGCAAGCTGACCGAGCACCTGATCGGCCTAGGCCAGCGCCGGATCGCGCTCGTCAACGGCGATCCGGAAGTTCCGACGGCGCGCGACCGGCGGCGCGGCTACCTGGATGCGCTACGCGAGCATGGCATCGAGCCGCGGGCGGAACTGATCATCGACGGCGTCTATCGGCGTGACAGCGGCGAGCGCGCCGCGCGGCAGCTGCTGGCGCTGCCGCCCGATAGCCGGCCAACCGCGATCTTCGCCGCCAACAACTTCCTGGCCGTCGGCGTGATCGAGACGCTGCGCGCGGCCCAGGTGTCCATCCCGCGCGACATTGCCGTGGCCTGCTTCGACGATATCGAGATGGCCGCTGCGCTCGACCCGTTCCTGACGGTCATGGCCCAGCCGGCCCGCACGTTCGGCACGATCGGCGCGCAATTTTTGCTCGAGCGGCTTGATCCGTCGCCCAACGCCTCCGGCCGCCCGGCGCCGCCGCGCCGGGTGGTGCTGCCGCCCGAACTGATCGTGCGCGTATCGTGCGGGGCGCAGCTTGCCATTAGCAACTCACAACCCGTAACTCTTAATTCTTAACTTACAGGGGGTACTCTATGTCAACTAGCGCCGGCCCACTTTCACTGCGTCCATTCGGCCAGACCGATCTGCGCGTCACGCCGCTGTGCGTCGGCTGCGCGCCGCTGGGCGATATGCCCGAGACCTTTGCATACAGCGTGGCCGAGGATTCGGCGCTGGCGACGCTGCGGGCGGCCTTCGGCGGCCCGATCAATTTCATGGACACGGCTGCGGCCTACGGCGATGGCGAGAGCGAGCGCCGGATCGGCCTGGTGCTGCGCGAGCTAGGTGGGCTGCCCGCAGGCTATGTGCTGGCCACCAAAGCCGACCGTAATCTGCAGACCGGCGATTTCAGCGGCGAGCAGATCAAGCGCTCGGTTGAGGGCAGCCTGCGCCGGCTGGGGCTGGATCGCTTGCAGATCGTGTACATCCACGACCCTGAGCACACCACCTTCGAGAATGTCATGGGTCGGGGCGGCGCGCTGGAGGTGCTGCGACGATTTCAGGAGGAAGGCACGATCGCGCACCTCGGGATCTCCGGCGGGCCAGTCGACATGCTCATCCGCTACGTCGAGACCGGCGCGTTCGCCGCGCTCGAGACCCACAATCGCTACACGCTGCTCAACCGCTCGGCCGCGCCATTGCTCGATATCGCCGCACAGCGCGGGATGGCCGTGATCAACGCTGCGCCCTACGGCAGCGGCATGCTGGCCAAAGGGCCGGACGCGTATGCGCGCTACGCCTACCAGGAGGCGCCGCCCGCGCTCATCGATCGCGCCCGACACATGGCCGCCGTCTGCGCTGAGTACGGGGTGCCGCTGCCTGCCGCCGCGCTGCAGTTTTCGCTGCGCGATTCGCGGGTCACCTCTACCGTGGTTGGGATGACCCGCGCCGAGCGGATCGCGCAGACGGTCGAGCTATCGCAGCACGCCATCCCGGATGAGCTGTGGGCGCGCCTCGACGCGATCGGCTTCGACATCGACGACCCCGAGGCGCATCGATTTGCGTGATCGAGGCTGAAGCATGCTTCAATATGCGGCATTTCAGCTTGACGGTTGGATTGATCCTTAGCGTCGATAATCTGCCAGCAGCGCCGCGCACTCCTCCGACGCCTCACGCAGCGCCGCCGCGGCGCTCTTGCGGCCCTGCACGGCATCCCACGTCATGCGGCTGAGCACCTCGTTGATCGCCGGGTACTCGGGGATGCCGGGCATGGTGTCGCTGCCCCGGTGGACCGCCTCTAGCTCCTCGTAGTACTGGAAGCGCGCGCGCACCTCCGGGTCGTTCCATGTCGAGAGCCGCACGCCGGTGCCGCCCGCAAGCGAAGTGGCCTTGTCCATCGCCGGGCTGGCCGTCTCGCGCATGAACTGCCAGGCCAGATCGGGCTGCGGGCCGCCAGCGCAGATGCCCAGCACCCAGTAGACGTTCAAGCTGGCGTGGCGGCCATGTGGGCCGTCGCCGCGCGGGATGCGGGTACAACGAGTCTTGTCGATGATTTTGCTCGGCGGCAGCTGCGCCACTGCCATGAACCCGGACCAATTCAGCATCATCGCACCCTCACCCGCGGCATAGGCCTCGCCGGCGGCCACGCTGTCGTACTCCAGCGCGCGTGGCGATGTGACATTGTGCGTGGTCAGCAGGTCGACATAGAACTGGAGCGCCTCGCGGCCGCTTGGGCTGTCGAAGGCCGGGCGCCGCTGCGCATCCAATAATTGACCCCCACGGCTCCAGAGGTGAATGAGAAAATCGTACACATTGTTATGGCCGTCGTTCAGCCCGGCCACCACGGTGCCATACAATCCCTCGGCCGGGCGCGTGAAGAAGCGCGCGACGTCGAGAAACTGGCTCCAGGTTTCCGGCGGGCGCAGCGGGTGGCCGTGCTGCCGCTCGAAGCGCGCCTGCTCGGCCGGGTCGCCGAACAGGTCGGTGCGATAGTGAAAGATCTCCGGGCCGTCGTGGTAGGGCAGGCCGTAGATTGCGCCCTGGGCGTCACGCTGAAGGCCCAGCACCGACTCGCTCCAGCCGCCCGGCCAGCCCGCGGGCGGATCTTTCGCCAGGTACTCGTTGATCGGCCGCAGCCCGCCGCGCCGGATCAGGTCCGGTAGCCAATCGGTCAGCGCCAGCATCAGGTCGTAGCGGCCGCTGGCCACGCCGCCCTGCTCGACCATCTCGGCGTAGATCGCCTCGGGGCCACCGTGGCTCAGCTCGAAGCCGACAGCTGGATGCAGCGCGCTGAAGTGTGCCGTTTGCGCGGCTAGGGCGCGCTCGAAACCGTCGAAGGTTCGGTATTTGATGCTGAGTGTTGGCATTGCGTTCCTTTCCATCAGGCTATACGCGGCAACTTCTGAAGTGGTTTTAGCCTGCGGCAGCAGGGTGCTTCCTTTTTGGGTCAAGAGCATCATTCTCAATTCACATCTCTTAACTTTTAACTCTTAACTCCTCTGGCCGGATCGAACGATGCTCCGCCGCCGAGCGGTAGGCGGCGTGGACCACGCGCAGCGTGCCGAGGTTATCGGCGACATCGGTGATCGGCGTGCCATCGCTTTGAATGGCGTCCATCAGCGAGGCCATCGGCCCGATGAACGCGTCAGGGATCCACAGCCCTTCAAGCTTGATATCGAACCACGTATCCGGCGCGAGGCGGGTCGAGTGGATCTGCAAAGTGTCCGGCCGACCGTGCGGGTAGTTGTAGAGCAGGCCGATTGTGCCTTTGATCAGTCCTTCTGAGCCCAGAAAGCGAAACGTGGCGTAGCTGTCGCCGCTGTGGTCGTGATGATTGACTGCGACCAGCGCCTGCAACCCAGCTTCGTAGTCGAGCACCGTCACGGTCTTGGTCTCGCCGGCCTCGGGCTGGCCGGGGTAGCGCGCGTGGCGGCTGGTGACCCACTCGGGGTCGCCGAACAGGTAGCGCAGGCTGTCGAGGTAGTGGATGCTGTGGTACATGATCTCCAGCCGCGGTGCGACTTTGAGCCAGGGCCACATATGCCAGGGTGTCGTCACCGAGACCTGGATCTGCGCGTCGGTCGGCTGGCCGATCGCGCCGCGCGATATCAGGTCCTTGGCGGCGGCGATTCCGGCGCTCCAACGCATCTGCTGGTTGACGGCCGCCTTGCGCCCGAAGCGTCGCGTGGCGTCCGCGATCGCCTCTGCGTCGGGCAGCTCTTCGGCCAGAGGTTTCTGGCACAGCAGGTGCTTGCCGGCCGCCAGGGCCTGCTCGGCGATCGCGCGCTGGTGCCAAGCCGGCACGGCGATGTCGACGATCTCGATCCGCTGATCGGCCAGCAGCGCGTCGAGGGTTTCGTAGACGATTGGGATGCCATGGTCGGCGGCGGTCTTGCGCGCCGCCTCGGCGTTCAAGTCGTAGCAGCCCAGCACCCGCAGCTGGTGGGCGGCGTAGGCCGGCAGATGGGCGTAGTTCACGATCCCACCGCAGCCGACGATCCCGATCCCATAATCGGCCTTGGGCGGTAGGCGCGGGCGATAGTTCAGTTCGAGCGGCGCGATCGTCGTCATTGGCTGCCTCCGCTAGTTGGTCGTCAGTTGTCAGCTCTGCTCACTGATCACTGATTACTTTGCGGCCTGCTCTCGGCGTTGGACAAGGTAGAGATGCTCGCACACCAGCACGGTCTGATCGTGCTGGTTCACGACTTCGATCTTCTCGGCCACGATCCCGCTCTCGGCGCGCTTGGGGTGATCACGCTTGTCGGCGATTGTGGCTGTGACGCGGATGGTATCGCCGATGAAGACGGGACGGATGAAGCGCAGCCGATCGTAGCCATACGACATCGCGCGCACATTGATCGCCCCGGCGGTCATGCCGATCGCTACGCTGATGATCAGTGTGCCGTGGGCGATCCGCTGGCCAAAGTCCTGACTCTTGCACCACTCGGCGTCCATATGGTGCGGGTAGAAGTCGCCGGTATGCCCGGCGTGCAGCACCACGTCGGCCTCGGTGATCGTGCGGCCGAGCGACTGCCGGCTGAAGCCGATCGAGTAGTCTTCGAAAAATTGTTCCTGGAACATGACCATCCTCGTTAGAACGTTACTGATGATACTGCTGGCTTACTCAGATGGGAGGTTTGGAGGGCTTTGCCCTCCAAGAAGCATTTGGTTTTGCACCTGGTACGGGCGGCTTTGCCGCCCGTACCAGGCGCAAAACACAAACGTCTCGGGGCCTGCGGCTCCCGCACCCCCGGCTGGCGAGTTTGCCAGCAGTATCACAGATCTCTGCACAATTAACTAATATCTTGATCGAGGAGGTCTGGAGGGGGCACCCAGAGGGTACCCGGGCCCCTCCAGACCTCCCCAAACCCCTACCAAAAGATAAGCAACCAATGCAGCGATCAGTAGAACGTTAGAACGTTGAAACGTTCCAACGTTCCAACGGATCACAAACCGAACTCGCGCGCGATCTCGTCGTTGTGCTCGCCGACTTTGGGCGCGCCAAGTGGCGAAGTCAGCCGCGCGCCGTCGATGCGGATCGGGCAGCGGGTGGTCTCCAGCGCGGCGCCGTTGGGCCGACGCACAGTCTGGGTCATCCCAAGCACCTGGAAGGCCTCGTGCTCGATCAGGCGCGGCCAGGTCAGCACGTCGGCGCACCAGTAGTCGGCCGCCTCCAGAAGGCTCAGCCACTCGGCAGTCGGCCGCGCGCGCAGGTGCAGCGCCAGGTGCTGCTTGATCTCGTCGCGCTGCGTGAACCAGGTCTGCGGGTCGCTGTATGCCAGCAGTGGCGCGCAGCCCAGCAGCTCGCCCAGCTGTGTCACCGAGCCCATCGCGAGCGCCAGAAAGCCGTCGGCGGTCTGGTAGATGCCATAGGGCGCCCCAAGGTAGGCGTTGGCGTTGTTGATTTTGCTGCGCCGTGGCAGCTGGCCGCCGTCGTTGAGATAGGTGGTCAGCACCTCGAACTGAAGGTCGAGCACCGACTCGAGCAGGCTGACCTCGACCAGCCCACCGCGACCGGTCACGCCGCGACGCACCAGGCCGGCCAGGATACCCTGCGCCAGGTGCGCGCCCGCCAGCATGTCGGCCACCGCCAGGCCGAACGGCGTCGGCGGCTGGTCGGCATCGCCGTTCAGCCAGGCCAGGCCCGAGACCGACTGCGCCAGCAGATCCTGGCCGGGCTTGTCGCGCCATGGCCCTTCCGGCCCATAGCCGCTGACGGTAGCATACACCAGCCCTGGGTTGAGCGCTCGCACCATCGGGTAGTCCAGGCCGATCCGCTCCATCACGCCGGGCCGAAAGTTCTGGATCAGCACATCGGCGTGGGCGATCAGCCGCTTGACCCGCGCCAGATCGGCTGGGTCCTTCAGGTTGGCGGCGAAACTGTGTTTGTTGCGGTTGATCGAGTGAAACAGTGTGCTGTCGCCGTCCAGCGCGAGGTTGCTGATATAGAGCTGGCGCCCCAGCTCGCCCGCACCCGGCCGTTCGACTTTGATCACCCGCGCGCCCAGGTCGGCCAGCCGCAGCGCGCACGATGGGCCGGCCAGGAACTGGCTGAAGTCCAGCACGACCAGGCCGGCGAGGGGGAGTATATCCTCCATGGAAAGGACCCTTTTTCTGTTTGACAAGATGACAAGATGACAAGATGAACAACCACGTCATCTTGTCACCCTGTCATCTTGTCGTCGACTGGCGATACAGCCCATCGATCTCGGCCAGCGCCGCGCGTGGGTCGCCGCCCTCGCGCAGGTAGCGGTGGACGACCGGCCCGGCATGATCCTGAAACTCGATATAGCCAGGGTAACGTGGCCGCAGGTAGGCGTCGTCGAGCGTCGGCAGCGTGTCCAGGAAGTAGTTGTTGCAGGCCTGGTTCAGCGCCGGGTCGAGCCAGGCCTGGCGGTGGCCGGGCTGCCCGCCGCCGATCGCATACATGCCGCGCTGGCAGGCCGGGCTGGCCACGAATTGAGCGTATACGAGCGCCGGCTGTAGATCGCGGCAGCGGGCCGAGATCGCCAGCCCGGTCCCGCCGAGCGTCGACCGCAGCGGCCGGCCGTCGAGGCGCACCAGCCCGCCGAAGCGCAGCGGCCGGGTGGTATACTCTGAGCGGGCATAGTTCGAGTAGCCATAGGCGAATGGGCAGTAGACCAAGTCGTCGCCGACAAGGGCTTCGTACGTCGCGATCGGGTTGCGCTGGAGGCAGGCCGGCGCGCACAAACTGACCAGCTCGCGCAGCAGCTCCAGCGCCGTGACGCCTGTTTTCGGGTCGACCACCCGCTCGGCGCTCGCAAAAGGCTGCTCGCCGACTCCGATACAGAGCATATAGAAGTTCATCAGGCTGTCGATCGGAATCGCTGGCAGCGCTATTCGCCCGCGCCGCGCCAGCGCCAGCAGATCATCCCAGGTCTCGGGCGATCGCGTGTCGTAGCGCTCCAGCAGATCGGGGCGATATGCGCTGACCGGCGTGGCGGCGTCGATCGCCAGCGCCCACTGATGCCCGCCGTAGGCGTAGCTGGCGTGCGATGCGCCAACGCTGTTAGCGGCCTGGTCGGCCAGGAAGTCGGCCGGCAGCAGCTCATCCAGCGCCAGTAGCGTCGGATGTGCAGCCGCATAGCCGGCGAATGGGTGGTCGATGATCAGCAGGTCGAACCGCTCGGCCAGCCGTTCGATCGGTGCGTCGGCGAACTCCTGGAGCGAGCGCTTGTGCCACTCGATCGTCACATCCGGGTGCAGCTCGCCAAAGCGCTGCGCCGTGGCGATGAGCGGCAGAAAGCCGCGGGTGTGGTTCCAGGTGATTCCAGTGAGCGTGATAGTAGCGGACATAGTCGAAATGTACCCTGGGGACTATGAAGAAATGAATTCTTGGAGCGCCGCCATCTGGCTGAAGCCCTTGGCTGCATCTGCGAAGGCCGCCTGCGCGGCCTGGGTCAAGTTATCCTTATTATGAACCCTTAGCCGGCTCTTACTGCTTGTCTGTCAGTGTTGGCCCGAAGGGCGAACACTGACAGACAAAGAAGGAAAGTAGCTTGCTGCCGCAGGCTAAGATAGTGTTAGGAGTTACGCGGTTGGGAGGTTTGGAAGGGCGAAGCCCTCCAAAGAACCCCTTTCTTTTTCTACCCACCTGTGGCGGCAAAGCCGCCACAGGTGGGTAGAAAAGGAGGTTCTCGGGGGCCTGCGGCCCACGCGCCCCCGCTAAAACGCCAACTGCGTAAGTCCTAAGTGTGTGAGGATGTAAAGAGATTATGGTATGATTTATTAGTGAAGAGTATATTAGCAGGTAAATCAAATGTCAAGTACCAATATCGACGACGACTTGCCACGCGGGCCGAACTACCACGTACCCGCACTAGAGAAAGGGCTCGATATTCTGGAGTGCCTGGCGGCGCAGGGCGTGCCGCTGACGCAGGCGCAGATCGCGCGCTCGATCGGCCGTGGGGCCAACGAGTTGTTTCGCATGCTGACGACGCTGGAGCGGCGTGGCTATATCCGGCGCGACCCGCTGACTGGGGCCTACGGGCTGACCCTGCGGCTGTTCGAGCTAAGCCACACCCATTCGCCGCTCCAGGGGCTGCTGCGCGCGGCTGCGGCGCCCATGCGCGCACTGACGGAGGCGATCCGCGAATCGTGCCACCTGAGCGTGATCGAGCGCGAGCATCTGGTGGTGCTGGCGCAGGAGGAGAGCCCGGCGCGTGTCCGGCTTTCGGTTGAAGTTGGTGGCGCCTTTCCACTGCTGCACACGGTCTCGGGGCGTGTGCTGCTGGCGTATTTGGAAGAGAATGCGCGCGCCGATCTGCTCGCTCGCGAGGGCGAGCACGCGCATCTCTCGGCCGCCGAGCAGGCCGCATTCACCGAGCGGCTGGAGCTGATCCGTTTGCGCAGCTACGACACGTCGATCAGCGAGACGACCGATGGAGTGAGCGACCTGGCAGTGCTCGTCGGGACGGCAAGTTCCACTGTCCAGGCAGCGCTGACGATTGCCTCGCTGACCCGCCAGCGCGCCACGTTCGTCGACGATATGCTGCCAGCCTTACAGCGCTGCGCAGAGGAGATTGGGCGGGCGGCCGGCCTCGTATAGCCTGCGGCAGCGGATGATCTCAGATGCTACTCCAATGCCCACTAGCCTGCCCTTCGACAAGCTCAGGATGCTCGGCAGCAGGGTACTTTTCCTTTTGTGTTCTTGGTTTTGCTTGCGCCGCGCGCGGCGCAAGCAAAACCAAGAACAGGATTTCCATGTTCATCACAACGGCTGGGCCACTCGCAGAGCGGCCCAGCCGTTGTGATGAACCAGAGAAAGGAAAATACCGCTGCACACGAGCATCCTGCGCAGGGTGCAAGCCCATTCGCAAGTGGAGCGGCCTTACATTGGCAGCGGCGAGCGCGGCGGGCAGCTATTCGCGTTGGTCAGCGGGTGCTTCTCGCGCATGATCGCCAGCAGCCGTTGGTAGAAGGCGTAGTCCAGATCGTTCATGTCGCGCGGACGGGCGGCATTGCGCTCGACCAGGTGCAGATGCTCCTCCTGGCGGCGCTGCCGCTCGCGCGCCCCGCGCTCGCGATAGTCGGCGTTGTCCACGCCGGCGCGCTCGGCCAGCAGCGGCAGCCATTGGTGGGCGTACTGCACGTGCGTACTCTCGTCGATGATGTCGAACAGCATCATCTCGGCCGACTCGAGGTCGCCGCCAGCCTTGAAGTCCTCATATGCCTCGCGCTTGACGACAAAGTGCCCGGTTTCGGCGACCATGCCGATGTCGAATACCACGTCATAGAGCTGCCTGGGTGTCATCGGCTCGAGCAGGCCCATGGCCGGCTCGGCGCCCGGCGTCTCGACCTGCGGCGCGGCGGGAGGCATGTTGTGCGGGTCGAGCAGCGCCACGTCGTATGGCCTGAAGCCGATATCGCGCAGCGTGATGCCGAAATCCGTCAGGCGCGAGTAGCCCGAATCGCCGTGGCGCGACTCATCCCACAGGTGGCGGGCGATGTCCTGGTGGAAGGCCCAGGGCATGGATGGGCTGTCGTAGATCCAGCGCAGCTGATCCATGGCCAGGTTCATCTCGCGCATATAGCCATAGCACCAGAACAGCCGGCGCGTCTCCACGCTGGTCGTGAAGTCGACGCTCACGAACGGCATGAAATCGTGCTTTGGCCGCGACCCGACCGGGTAGGCAGGCCGGGCCGGCAGCCGAAAGCTAGTGTTGACGCCGGCCGGCGCCGCGGCCTGTCCCTCCGGCGGCAACGGGCGCAACAGCTGGTCGCAGGCCGCCAACTCGCGCTCGATCGCCGCGCGGTAGGCCGGGCTGGTGGCATGCGGGTAGCGCCGGCGGTAGTCGCGCAGCCACAGCCGCTGCTGCTCCTTGACACTGACAACCTCATGCAGCATCGCCACCGTCGGCGCGTCGTGAACGGGGTGGGCGTGCTGGATATAGTGCAAGTACACGCCCGTCAGCGCGCCAGCCAGCAGCTGATAGATACCGTCCACCGCGTCCTGATGCGAAGGCGCCAGGAGCACCGTGTTCGCCAGCATCTCCAGCTGCTGCGAGACCGGCCTATCGAGGTTGTGAACGCTGCCGGGGAATTGAGTCAACCGCTCGCGCAGGCGCCGGACGCACTCAGCTTGCTCCCAGATCTGGCGATGCACGACGACCTTATCATCCCATTCCGCGAAGTAGCGTCCCCAACCGGCGATCAGGCGCTGGAGCGAGCGCTCCAGGTACTCCCAATCGCTCAGCAGCGCAACGGTCTTAGGCTTGCCGCCGCTGGTCGCATCCACCAGCACGGCGCGTGTGGCTGGCGCGGGCGTTGGCTCAGCGATGGCAGGGTCGAACGTAGACATACTCCTCCTCCGCGAACATCGGCATTTTTTGCCATAGAAGCTCTTCGCGCATAGGTATTGTGCAGGAATGATACAATCGAAACCCGCGCCAGTGCTATACTAGAATCTGTCGCCTTTGTATCCGATTCCGATCATGACAATACTTCGAAATAGGCAAGATCATGTCGATATCGCGCGCCTGGATGCGGAAGATCTGCGTGTCCGCATCTTCGCCGCCAGATATGTCGAGCTGCGCGTGCACACCTGGAACAGCGCGAATGTGCAGGACTCATTCTGGCGGCTGTATATGAATAGCCGCGCCGGCGCATGGCTGGAGCTCGCCGATGGCGCGTACCCATTGGAGGCCGGACGACTCTATTTCGTTCCGGCAGGGGTGCGCTTCAGCTGCGGCAATGCCGCGACGATCGACCACTTCTATGTCCATTTCGACGTGATCGGCGTGCCGCGCCTGGCGCTGCGGGCGCTGTTCGGCGGCCCGCTGCGCGTGCCGTCTCGTGCGCCCCTGGAAGAAGAAGCACGCGGGCTCGCTCAGGCACTGGGAGAGGGGCAGGAAGTCGGGCTGATCGAGCAGTTCCAGGTCAAGGCGCTGCTGTATGGCGCGCTCGCGGCGTATCTCGAAGGCCTGCCGCCGGCCGCGATGGAGCGCTACTGGCGCCTGGCGGCAGCGCACGCTCCTGTGCGCGCCGCGCTGCGTGAGATTGAGGATAATCTGGCGGAGCGGCTCTCCAACCAGCACCTGGCGCGGCGCTGCAATATGAGCGAGGACTATTTCATACGCCGTTTTCGCGAGTGTGTCGGGCAAAGCCCGGCGCGCTACATCCAGGAGCAGCGCGTGCTCCAGGCCGCGCAATCATTGCTGTTTACGGCCGATAGCATTGAGGCGATCGCCGCGGCCAGTGGCTTCGCGAATCGCTTCTACTTCTCACGAGTCTTTGCGCGACATATGGGTGTTTCGCCGGCGACCTATCGCAAGGCGGTCCGAGTGTAACACTGATACCAGCATTGATATAAGTTAGGAGTCGCTTTGAATTGGCTTGAGTCATGCAGTCGGCTGGCCCTCACCCCCAAGCCCCTCTCCCGCCGCCGCAGGCGAGGGGCAGCAGCGCCGGCGAGCCCTGGACATTTGACGGCGACAGGTCGAAAGACGCGGCGCGGATCGACGCCACGCTGGCGGGCCTCACACTGCGGCCAGAGAGGTTCGAGGGCCAGTTCCAGCGCTTCTACGACGCGCTGCAGAAGGGCGACGAGCTGCCGGTCACGCTGGCGGACGCGCGCATCGCTCGAGCTGCTGACGGCCATGTACACCTCTGCGCGGACAGGGCAGGCGGTCGAGCTGCCGCTCGGCCTAGCGCACCCCGGCTACGCCGGCGGCTGCCCGAAGAGGCGCGCTGAGTCGGCAGTAGGCAGTAAGCAGTCGGCGACAGACAACTGCCGACTGCTTACTGCCTACTGGCTATTGGCGCCAGCGCCCGATCCTGATGCTGAGCAGCTGGGTGATATCCGGCCGGCTCCACGAGTCGCGCTCGCGCTGACGGAGCAGCCAGAGCGTGTAGATGCGTGGGGCATTCGCCGGATCCAGGCCGATGCAGCCGGGGATTGTCAATCGGGTACATTCTGGTGAGACCGAGCTGATACCGACAACGCGCATGCTGCCCAGTTCCACATTGACGTTCGCTGGCGCGAGCACTCCCTGGCGCACCGCCACGGTTCCAAGGCCGCAGCTGAGCACTACCGCCAGGCAAGCTAGCGCGACGATCAGGGTAGCGTGGCGCCATGGTTTGCGAGTCGCCATTTATTACTCTGTCCCTTTTGCTCTGTCCTCAATGCATCGCTTACGCAGGGCGCATGAGTGATACTGCTGGCTTACTCAGGTGGGAGGTTTGGAGGGCAAAGCCCTCCAAGATGCAAAACAGAAACGTCTCGGGGGCCTGCGGCCCCCGCACCCCCACCTGGCGAGTTTGCCAGCAGTATCATGGAACGTACTTCCCTTAATACTTGCCAGAAGTTTATTTTTGCCAGCGAGACAATCTGTGATCAAGCGGATTTGGATATTACTCCACAGTCACGCTCTTGGCCAAATTGCGCGGCTGATCCACATCCGCGCCACGGCGCAGCGCGAAGTGATACGCCAGCAGCTGCATCGGGATGGCCGTGAGAATCGGCGTGAGCAGCGGCAGCGCCTCGGGCACCTCGATCACATAGTCGGCCTTGGCATGGATGGTCGTGTCGCCCGCCGTGGCGATCGCGATCACGTGGCCGCCGCGCGCCTTGACCTGCTCGACGCTCGAGAGCATCTTCTCGTAGATCGGGTCGCGCACCGCGACACACACCACCAGCATATCTTCGTCGATCAGCGCGATTGGGCCGTGCTTCATCTCGCCGGCCGGGTAGCCCTCGGCGTGAATGTAGCTGACCTCTTTGAGCTTCAGCGCACCTTCGAGCGCGATCGGGTAGTTGATCTGCCGGCCGAGAAACAGCGCGTCGGATGCGCGGTGGTAGCGCTCGGCCAGCTCCTCGTAGATCGCATGCTGCTCCAGAATGTGCGCGACTTTGCCGGGCAGCTCGATCAGCGCCTGGATGTGCTCGCGCAGCTGCTCGGCCTTGAGCGTGCCGCGCGCTTGGGCCATACGCAGCGCCAGCAGGTACTCGGCGACCAGCATAGAGGTGAACGCCTTGGTCGAGGCTACGCCGATCTCTGGGCCGGCGTGCAGGTACAGCGCTCCAGCGTCGGCGATACGCGCGGCCTGGCTGCCCACCGCGTTGACGATCGCCACGCTCTTGACGCCCTGCTCGCGGGCCTCCTCTATCGCCGCGAGCGTGTCGGCCGTCTCACCGCTCTGGGTGATCGCCAGCATCAGCGTGTCGTCGCCAAGCAGCGGCTTGCGGTAGCGGAACTCCGAGCCATAGTCCACATCCACCCGCACCCTGGCCAGCGTCTCGATCAGGTATTTGCCGACCAGCGCGGCGTGCCAGGCCGTGCCGCATGCCACCGCGTAGACCCGGCCGAGCCGCCACAGTTCGCCCTCGCTCAGATGCAGCTCATCCAGCAGCACCGTGCCGGCCTCCAGGTCCACTCGCCCGCGCAGCGCGTCGGTGAGCGCACGCGGCTGCTCGTAGATCTCCTTCTGCATAAAGTGCTTGTAGTGGCCCTTGGCCGCCGCGATCGGGTCCCATTGGATCGTCGAGGGCCGCCGCTCCACCGGCGTGCCGTCGAGCCGCGATAGCTCGACGCCTGCGACGGTCAACACCGCCAGCTCGCGATCTTCGAGAAACAGCATACGCTGAGTGTAGTCGAGGATGGCCGGGATATCGGATGCCACGAATGTCTCGCCCTGGCCCAGGCCGATCACCACGCCGCCGGCGTTCCCCAGCCGCGCTGCTACGAGCCGGCCCGGCTCGCGTCGAGTCATCGCCACCACCGCGTTGCCGCCGCGCAGCTCGGCCAGCGTCAGCCGCATAGCCTGCTCGAGCGAGCCGGCCTCGGCGTAGTGGTCGCCCAGCAGGCGCGCGATCACCTCGGTGTCGGTCTGTGATTCGAACACGTGGCCGCGCGCTACAAGCCGCTGCTTCAGCTCCAGGTAATTCTCGACGATCCCGTTCTGGATCACCACAATTTCGCCGCTGGCGTCATGGAGCGGGTGGGCGTTCTCCTCCGTCACCGCGCCGTGGGTGGCCCAGCGCGTGTGCCCGATCCCGCACGACCCTCTGGCCGGCCGCTCGCGCAGCTGCGCCACCAGGTTGGCCAGCTTGCCGACGCTGCGACGCAGCTGGAGGCTCCGCCCATCGTCGATCGCGATTCCGGCCGAGTCATAACCGCGATACTCCAGGCGCCCCAGCCCGCCGACAACCACCTCGGTCGCCTCACGCAGGCCGACATATCCGACGATGCCGCACATATTTGTATGCTCCTTACACTTTTGAAACAGAAGACAGGAGACAGGAGACAAGAGACCTACCTTACAACGTCTCGTGTCTCGTGTCTCGCGTCGCTGCCAGAGTGCGGCAAAAGCCTCGGGGACGCTACAAGGCTTCCTCGTGCCGCAAAGTGTGTGGTTGTGCTCACCGCGCCCTGCTTGTTCGCACCCGTCGCCGGGTGGTTTTGCTGGGGCGCTTGCAGGCGGTGGCGCGCCTGGGAGGCATCCGCTGATCTGTCGATTTTCCACTCGACGTTGGAACGTTTTAACGTTTGAACGTTCCAACGTTGATGTTAGCCCCACCTCGCGGCAGGGAACCTCCACCTCGTCAGCCGCGGCGTGTGCCGCGGCCCATGCGCTCGATCGTCTCGTCGTCGGTTATGGCACCAACCTTTCGCGCCCTTGGCCGTTCCTGGTGTGTAGTATAGCATAGCTCTTGACTCTCCTGTCACGGGAGGGTGTAGACTATCTCTGAAAGCTTTCGGCCCACCTGCCGCGCGCGAGGTATGTTATGTTCAAGATCGGCGATTTCTCAAAGTTCAGTCGCTTACCGGTGAAGACACTGCGCTACTACGACGAGTTGGGCTTGCTCAGGCCGGCTCATGTGGATCACTTCACTGGCTATCGCTACTACGCGATCGACCAGCTACCGCGGCTCAACCGCATCCTGGCGCTCAAGGATCTCGGTTTCTCACTCGATCAGATCGCCCGACTACTCGACGATGCGCTGTGGTCCATGCAGATGCGCGAGGTCCTACGAATGAAGCAGACCGAGCTCCAGCAGCTTGTATGGGAGGAGCAAGCGCGGTTGGCACGCGTCGAGGCGCGGCTGAGACTGATCGAACAGGAGGAGCATATGCCCGAATATGATCTGGTGCTCAAGCGTATCGAAGCACAGACCGTCGCTTTGAGGCGCAAGGTAGCCCCGACCTTTGACGATCTGCACCTGTTTGGGCGCGAAGTCCATAGCGCGCTGGAACAGCTCAGGAATGTTCGCCGCCCCGCACTCGTGCAACATCAAGCAAGATCTTTGGGCTTGGGCGCGCTGGTTGGCATTGCAATCCCCAGCCCAACCCCAACTCCCGACCCCTGCGCTGCAAGCGCGCTAGGGCCGCGGATGCGCCGCGAAGAACTCCCAGATCACATCTGTGGCATCGATATCGCGCGTGGTGATCCGCGCCGGCATCGCTGAGCCAGGCCAGCTGTGCCCTTTGCCGGCGATCGTGTACAGCGTGACATCCGCTCCATCGTGGCAGCCGCCCCAGCGCTCGCCGGTGACCTCGCCTTGCCGCAGGATCACCACCGGCTCGTTGGCGCAGCCGTTGCGCGCTGCCCAGCTGGCCGCCCAATCATGAACGGGCAGCAGCAGCGGCGGCTTGCCCGCGTACGGCAGTACCTGGTCGGCCGTGCCGTGGAAGGCTACCACCGGCACTGGCCGAGTTGGGTTGCAATCGCCGAAGCGTGGGTATCCGCCGGCGACTGGCGCGAAGGCGGCGATCGTGTCGCTAAGATCGCAGGCCAGCCGGTAGCTCATCTCGGCGCCATTAGTATTACAACGAGAGTTGGGAGGTCTGGAGGGCTTCGCCCTCCAGATTCCATCCTCAGTGGGGGTGCGAGGGGCGGCTTTGCCGCCCCTCGCACCCCCACCGAATAGGGTTTTTCGGGGGCCAGAGGCCCCGAACCCCCATTCGGAAGTAAAGTCTCGTTGTAGTGTTAGAGATGCCGGTGACATAGATACGTCTCGAGTCGACGCTGAATTGATCTTGAAGATGCCGGATGAGATCGCGGATGAACGCGACGTCGGCCTGCCCTTCC
>DATFXE010000338.1:0-5228 GCA_035258585.1 Roseiflexaceae bacterium
CTTGCGACCGCCAGTCGGATCATCTCACTCGGCTGCGACCTGGGCGATCTGGCGCACACTGGGATGGAGATCGAGCGCTGGGATGACATACCATCGCCGAGTCAGAACCTGCTCGGGGCTCGTGATCGCATACGAGACCACGTTGAGCAGCTCGTTCTGGCAATCAGGCATGCTGATGTTCATACGCCTGGCACGACCCAGGGAGTGTGTTGACGACAACGACAGCTGAGCTGGTAGCCCCAGCCTCCGAGTCATAAGGGCGGCTCTTCTTGCGGTTCCCGCGCTTCTAGTTCCTGGCCCGGGGCAGGTTGCGCAGATCGCTATGATCCGGCGCGAGCTGGCCGACGAAGAACACCGGGTTTCCTATCCCTGAGAGGATCTCCCATGCCCGATACACCGACACAAGCTCGAGTAGCCGGTCAGCCACCACCGGTCAGTGAAGCCGAAGAAACCATGCCCGCTGCCCGCGAGGTGCTTCTCTACTTTCTCCTGCTGGGCTTCATCAACGTCGGTGGCCCCGTCGCACAGATCACCATGATGTTCAACCAGATGGTCGAGCGCCGCCACTGGCTGTCCCAGGACCGCTTCGTCAAGATCATGGCGTTCGCCCATATGCTGCCGGGACCAGAGGCATTGCAACTGGCGATTTACGTGGGCTACCTCAAGCGCCGTATCCTGGGCGGAATCCTCGCCGGCCTGACGTTTATCATCCCCGGCGCGGCCGTGATGGTCCTGTTGAGCTGGCTGTATGTCACCTACGGCAGCCTCCCCCAGGTCAACGACGCGCTCTACATCCTCAAGCCAGCCGTTCTGGGCATCATTGCGGCCGGCATCATCAAACTCGGCCGGGCGGCGATTAAGAACCGGGTGCTTGCCGGGCTGCTCGTCGGCGCGATCGTTGCGATGTGGCTCGGTCGCATCGACTTCCTGCTGGTGCTGCTAGCGGCTGGGCTGCTGAACATGCTGATCACCGAAGATCTCCCACGTCTACGAACGGCCGCGGCGATCGTGCCCCTGGCTGGGGTGGGGCTGAGCGGCATGGCGGCGCTGGCCGCGCCGCAGTGGCTGGAGATGATCTGGGTGTTTCTCAAGACTGGCCTGTTCAGCTTCGGCGGGGCGTATGCCTCGCTGGCGTTCTTGCAACGTGATGCCGTCGAGCGCTACCACTGGCTGACGGCGGGGCAACTGCTGGATGGGGTGGCGCTGAGTGTTGCCACGCCCGGGCCGTTCATGTTGTTCACCGCCTTCGCCGGCTACCTGGCCGGCGGGCTGTTCGGGGCAATTCTCGCGACCTTCTTCGTCTTCCTGCCCTCGTTCGTGCTGGTGCTCATCGGTGCGCCCTACATCGAGCAGGTGCGCCACGACCGGCGCATCCAGGGCTTCCTGGCCGGCGCCAGCGCGGCCGTCGTGGGGGTCATCCTGGTGGTGTCGCTTCCATTCATCCCGGAGGCATTCGTTGATCTGTTCAGCATCGCGATTGGGGTCATCGCCTTCCTGGTCATCGTTGTCCTCAAGGTCGATGTGGCCCTCGTGGCGGTGGGGGCGATGGTGGGCGGCATCGCCTATGCCGCGGTGCGCGCGCTGGCTGGCGGGATCTGAGCGCGCTCCATACCCACGACACATCGGGGACGATCCATGTCGAATCGCCAGAGCAGCGCGATTTCACACTCGGCGATTTCTTTGCCGTTTGGCATCAGCCCTTCAATCAGAACCAGATCCTTGACTACAAAGCCGACCAGAGCCATGTCATCCAGGAAACGGTCAACGGCACAGCGGCGCAAAGCTTTGAGCAGACGATCTCGCACGACGGAGATCAGATCGTGATTACCTATAGCGGGCATACATAGGCTGAACGCCATGTTCGGAGGGTTCGGGCACCGATGCGACACTATCTCTGGGAGTTGCGGCCATATTTCCGCCAGGTGGCGGGCGAACTGCTGCTTGGCTCGATCGCCGGCATCGTGATGAATACCGCGGTGGTCCTGCCCGCCATCCTGCTCGGCCACGCCATCGACACCGCGCTGGCGCTGGAGCGGGGCCAGGCCAGTGCCAGCGCGGTCGGTTGGGCCGCACTCGCCTTCGTCGGGGGCACCCTGCTGAGCGAAGGGCCGCGCATGCTCAAACGCTGGTGGCTGATGACCGCCAACGCCCGCATCCGCACGAACGTACGAGCCGACGCGGTGCGCGGCATCCTGGCCATGCCGCTCGCAGACCTGCACCAGACGCCGATCGGCGACCTGATGGCCCGGATCATCGGGGATGTAGAGGTGCTTGGCGTCGGCGTGCGCGAGTTCATCATCGAAACCTGGGACACCGTGCTCTTTTCGCTCTCGCTGATCGTGGCGATGCTCTTCTATGACGCTGGTCTGACCGCCCTCGTGCTGCTGCCGACGCCGCTCGCGCTGCTGCTGAGCTACGCGAGTGGTCGCTGGGTCAGCGCCCGCACGCGCTCGGCGCGGGAAGCCAACGCCGACCTGACCGCGCTCCTCCAGGAACAGCTGGCCGGGCTGCGCGTGCTGCGCCTGTTCGGCCGTGCCGACGCCGCGGTCGCGGACATTGCCACGTTGTCGCAGGCTCAAGCGCGCGCCAATTTGCGAATCGTGGGGCTGCGCAGCGCCCTCCAACCAGTGTATAGCATGCTGATCACGGCTGGAGTGGTGCTGCTGATCTGGCAGGGCGGCCTGCGCGTCGTGGCGGGTGCCATGAGCGTGGGCGCCTTTGTCGCCTATCTCCAGCTTTATGGGCGCTTCATCGGCCGCGGCTTTCGGATCCCGCAACTGGTCAACTCTATCCAGAGTGGCGGGGCCGCCTATGCGCGGCTCCGCCCGCTGCTCGCACCCCCGCTATCGGTTCACGGCGAGCTGGCCCGGGCCTCGTTCCTGCCGGGCCATGTGGCGGGGGTCGGCCAGCCGGCCCCCACGCCGCAGGCGCGAGGGACCGGCCCGATAAGTGTGGTCCTGCGGGGCGTGACCTTCCGCTATCCGGGCGCCGCCCAACCAGCATTCAACGATGTCGATTTGGATATTCCGGCCGGCAGCTTTGTCGCGGTCACCGGCCCCGTCGGCGCGGGCAAGAGTGCGCTCTCTCGCGCGCTGCTCGGGCTGTACCCGCTGGAGGCCGGCGGCGTGCTCCTTGACGGCTGTCCCCTGGAATCCATCCCACCGGCCGAGCGTGTGGCGCGCATCGGCTATCTGCCCCAGGAGCCATTCCTCTTCTCCGGCGCCGTCTACGAGAACATCCTGCTGACCGAACCGGGCGCTCGTCCCGATGTCGCGCGAGAACGCGCCGTGGACCAGGCCGTGGCCCTGACTGCGCTGGCCGACGACTTGCGGACGTTTCCGGCTGGTCTGGAGACCGAGATCGGCGAACTGGGCATTCGCATCTCGGGCGGGCAGCGCCAGCGCATCGCCCTGGCGCGCGCCATTGCCGCAGCCGCGCCCGCCACACCGGGGCTGCTCATTCTGGACGACCCGTTTTCGGCGGTCGACGTCGATACCGAGGCGCAGATCATCGCCGGGCTGCGCGCGGCGTTCGGTCCAGCGGCGCCGCCGGAGCGGCGGGCCTCGATCGTGCTGTGCTCACACCGCCTGGCCGCGTTCCCGCAAGCTGACCGTGTCGTCGTGTTGGACGGCGGCCGGATCGTGGAACAGGGGACGCACATGGCCTTGCTTGCAGCATCTGGGCTGTATGCGCGGATCTATCGCGCGCAACAGCAAGTCGAGCAAAGCAGCACACCGGAGGTGCCGGTATGAGCAGCGCCAACGTACTGCCAATCCAGCCTGCGAGCCGCCAGATCGCCTGGGACCACCTGGCGTCGATTCTGCGGCCATGGCGCGGAACGCTGGCGCTCATAGCGCTCAGCGTCCTGCTGGCGAAGGCGCTCGACCTGGTGCCGCCATTGCTGATCCAGCGGATCGTTGATAATCACCTGACGCCGCACCAGCCCTCTGGGCTGGTGCCGCTGGGGGTGCTCTACCTGGGCGCAACCGTCGCAGCCCAGCTGATGAACTTTGTCGCGGTCTACCTGACCGCCGTCGCGGCGCAGGGCGCGCTCCACACCCTGCGCCTCCGCCTGGTCAGGCATCTGCAACGCCTACCGCTCAGCTATTACGATCAAACCCCGCTCGGCGATGTGATCAGCCGCTGCACGGCAGATGTGGAAACGGTCGACACGCTCTTCTCGACCGGCGTGATCACTCTCATCGCCAATATGGTGCGCCTGCTGACCGCTGCCGTGGCAATGATACTGCTCAGCCGCCCACTCAGCCTGATCGCCTTGCTGGTCGTCCCACCGCTGGCCATCATCACCCGCATCTTCCAGGTGCGTGTGCGCGCCGCAGAACGGCGGAACCGGCGGGCTGTCGGTCTCCTGAATACGCACCTGCAGGAAACGCTCGGCGGAGTCGAGGTGATTCGGGCCTTCGGCCGCGAGGCGACCTTCATCGCACGGTTCAGGATGGCGCTCCGCGAGGCGCTGGCGGCGTTCAACCGCGCGACGGTCTACAGCGCCGTCTACTCGCCAGCCATGGCGCTCCTATCAGCATCGGCGATCGCGCTGCTGCTGTGGGTGGGCACGGGCGGGGGCGCGGCGTCCTGGGGCATCACGATCGGGATGCTCACGGCGTTTATGCTGCTGTTCCAGCGCTTCTTCGAGCCGATCACGACCCTTGGGGACGATTGGCAGACCGTCCAGAGCGCCCTGTCGGGGATCGAGCGGATCTTTGAGGTTCTCGCCCTACCGGCGGAGACCCGGCCGATGGCGCAGCCAGCCGAACGCCGGCAGGACGCGATTGCCATTCGCGACCTGGTCTTCGGCTATGTGCCGGATCGCCCGGTGCTGCGGGGCGTATCGTTCAATGTACAGGCGGGCGAACATGTGGCGTTGGTGGGGCGAACCGGCGCCGGCAAGAGTAGTATGGTGCATCTGATTGGTGGGCTGTACGCGCCCTGGTCGGGCACGGTGCAACTCGCGGGCCGCGACCCCCGATCGCTCAGTGATGAAGAGCGCCGGCGAGTGGTGGCGGTGGTGCCGCAATTGGTGCAGCTCTTCAGCGGCACGGTGCGGGACAACCTGACTCTGGGAGATGAATCCGTGCCGGACGAAGTCGTGGCGCATGCCGCCACGATCGCCGGCGCGGCGGCGTTTGTCCAGGCGCTGCCACAGGGCTACGATACCGTGCTGAGCGGGTCGGGCCGCAGCGGCGGGACACAGCTCTCGGCGGGCCAGC
>DATFXE010000339.1:0-4277 GCA_035258585.1 Roseiflexaceae bacterium
ATCGCGGAGAGCGGGGCATTGCCGGGTGGTGTGACGTTCGTGGATAATGGCGACGGCACCGCCACGCTGAGCGGCAGGCCCGATCCTGGCGCGGGCGGCAGCTATCCGCTGACGTTCACTGCCATCAACACGGCCGGGTCCAGCCCAACGCAGAGCTTCACGCTTGTGGTCGGTGAGCCGCCACTGATCACCAGCGCAGATGCAGCTACGTTTACGGTTGGCGTGACGAGCAGCTTCACGATCGTGGCCAGCGGCTACCCGACCCCGACGATCACGCGCGGCGGCGCGAGCTTGTCGCCTGACATTCTATTTACCAATAATGGCGACGGAACCGCGACGCTGAGCGGCACGCCCGCCAGCAACACCGGCGGCGTCAGAAACCTGACCTTTACCGCCAACAACAGCGCCGGCGCCAGCCCAATCCAGCAGTTCGCGCTGACGATTCGCGAGGCGCCGGCGATCACAAGCCCACCCAGCGCCGCATTCGAGATTGGCGCGACGAGCAGCTTCACCATCACCGCCAGCGGCTACCCCACGCCCACTCTCACCCGATTGGGCCCGCTGCCGGGCGGTATGACATTCGTCGACAACGGCGATGGCACCGGCACGCTCAGCGGTACGCCCGGCGGTCCAGGCAATGCCTACCCGCTCACGTTCGGCGCGACCAACTCCGCGGGATCGAGCGCGCCGCAGAGCTTCACACTTGTGGTTGGCCAGGCGCCGGCGATCACCAGCATCGACGCCGTCACGATGACAGTTGGTATGCTCGAAACGTTTGCGATCACCACCAGCGGCTTTCCGGCGGCCACAATCACCGAAACCGGCGCGCTGCCGGCCGGAGTAGCGTTCGTGGACAATGGCGATGGCAGCGGCGCCCTGAGCGGCATACCCGAGTTGGCGTCCGAAGGAATCTATACGATCACGCTCAGCGCGAGCAATCTGTTTGGATCGAGCGCGCCGCAGACCTTTACCCTGAAGGTGCAGGCGGCCGTGCCCAAGGCGCATGGCGGCAGCACACGCCTGGCGGCGCCGATCAGCATCAGCCTTGGCGCGCTGCCGGCTGGCAAGCGCTTCACGATCACATTCGATGTGCTGATCGTCAACCCGCTGCCGATCGGCGTCAGCCAGATCGTCAACCAGGGCATGGTCTCCGGCAGCGCTGTCGCGAGCGTACTGACCGACGACCCGCGCAGGCCGGGCGCGGCCGACCCGACGATCACCTCGGTGGGGCCGCGGCGGCTGTTTCTGCCGCTGCTAATCCAGGCCGCCGGACCGCCGCTGCCCGATCTGGTGGTGGAGAGCATCAGCAGCGCGGGCGGCAAAGTCAGCGTCACCATTCGCAACGACGGCTCCGTGCCGGTAGTCGACGCCTTCTGGATCGATCTCTATATCGCCCCGACCACCGTGCCGACGCGCGCCAACCAGCTGTGGAGCGACGTCGGCAGTCGCGGCGCCACCTGGGGGGTGATCGACCACGCGTTGCCGATCGCTCCCGGCGCGCGCTTGACCGTCAGCCTGGGCGATTCCTACTACCGTCCGCTGCTCAGCAACCCCGGCGGCCCGATCGCCGCCGGCACTCCGCTCTACGCTCAGGTCGACTCGTTCAATGCCAACAGCGCCAACGGCGCGGTACTGGAGAGCCACGAGCGCGACGGCGGGGCCTACAACAATATTCTGGGGCCAGTGGCGGCCGGGGCGCCGTGACAACGTGACAAGATGACAAGATAACCTATTTCATCTTGTCATCTTGTCATCTTGTCACCTTGTGACAGCCGCGCCGATCAGCGCCGGGTGCGCCAGCGCGTCAGGCAGCGATTGGCCTTGGCGAAAGATGTAGGTGGGCACACGCAGCTCGGCCAGGCGCGCCTGGACGCCCAGTGTGTCGCGCCAGCCACCAAACGAGTGCGGGTCGATCAGGATCACCACGGCGCGGGCGCCGCGGTAGATCAGGTGCTGCAAGCTGACAACCCAGCGCTCGTCCGGCGACGTGGTGATGATCACCAGCGTGCAGTTGCGCCCAAAGCGCTGGCCCTCGCCCGCCAGCACTTCGGCCAGCGGCTGGGCGCCGTGGGCGCGCAGCACCGACAGCGCCTCCAGGATCTTGAACAACTGGCGCGACTCGCGCTCGGCCGGGATGACCTCGCGGTGCTGGCCCCACGAGACCAGCCCCAGGCTGCGGTTCTGCTCGAGCAGGTGGCGGGCGATCGAGGCTGCGGCGAGCACGCTATACTCCTCGGTCGATTCGGGCATGCGCGGCTCGCGCTCTCTGGCGTGATCGCGTACCGCCTGCTCGGAGATCAGCTGCTGCTGGATGCGCTCCTGCATGTCCAGCACAACGTACACCTCGGCGGTCGGGTCGAGCTCGAAATCCTTGACCATCAGCTGGCCGGTGCGGGCGGTGCTGCGCCAGTGGATGCGGTTGAAGCTATCGCCCGGCTGGTAATCGCGGATGCTTGCCACGTTCGGCGTCACATGATAGGTGCGGCTCTTGACATCCTGCCCGCCGGGCAGCTCAGCGCTCGGCAGCACAAAGCCGGGCAGCGGGGTGGTCTGCGGGTAGACCAGCACCTCGCTGGTGCCGGCGACCTGGCGCTCCAGGCGGAAGATGCCGAACGGATCGCCACTGATCAGCGTTGCCGGGCCAAGCGTGTACTTGCCGCGCATGGTGCAGGGTGTGCGCGCCACCCAGCGGCGGCGGTCGTGCGCTGGCAAATAGGTCACAAAGCCGCTGCCATGCTGGGGCATATCCGAATGGTCGCGCAGCTCGACCCACAGCTTGGGCAGCGGCCAAATGTTGCGGATCGTAATGCGCTCGCGGGCCTGCTCGCCCACTTGCGTGCGGTGCGTGAACGTCTCACGCTGGACGTGCAGCCCGCGCAGGTTCGACCAGGCCCATAGGTAGGAAAGCGCCAGCAGCGCCAGCAAAAGATAGAACAGATGAAAGAACAGTCGAATACCGGTGCCCTGCGCCGCCAGATAGCTCAGCACGGCCAGGGCCAGAATCCCGAGAGGTCGTAGCATACAGGCGCCCCATTGCTTGTGTGTGAATGCCGGTATCCTACCATATTTGCCCTGGCTTCGCACGGCAAAGTAGAACATTGTAACCTGGTCACTATACCTTGCAGTTTTACTGATCTCTGTGTTGATTGCTTATCTTTTGGTGGGGGTATGGGGGCGGCCGGGTGCCCTCTGGGCGTCGCCCCCATACCCCCACCAAAAAGCTTAGCTATTTGTGCAGCGCTCAGTAGTCGTTTGTGCAGAGATCAGTAACATTTAGGCGATTGGGGCGCCAGCCAGGTCTGGTATCAGCAATTTATCAGGTAGCTGTCATTCCAAGACCATCGCCTATGACAACTTTTTCCGTCTTTAATACGTATAAAGAGAACACGCATGAGCTGATTTGGCCGCGGCTCGTACGACACGCGCGAATACCACTGCGGACCGACGTTCTATCATTACAAGGTCGTGTTACGCAATGGAGCGACGGGCCGATGCGAGGACGACGCGAAAAAGCTAAAATATGCGTAAACGACAGATACAGCCACCAGGCTAGCTATAAGGAATGAGGACGACCATGATTTATCTGCACCGCTACTTCACCGACGACGACGGCGAGCCAAATGTCGAGATCGCAGTTGTCGAGGATGCCGGACATGCCGAGCGCTATGAGGCGCGCGGCTTCAGCCGCTGCACGCCCGAGGCCTTCCGCGCGGCGTGGCGCCTGCGCGACGAGCGGTCGCTGGCGCAGATGCGTGCGATGCTCGGTATGGAGCTTGAGCGCGCGGTTGGCGCGCCAAGCGGCTTTTACCTGGTCAAGTAGCCACTATGAGCGCGGGCAGCGGTCCGCGACGAAAAACAAAGGGTGACCGGCGATAACGCTGTGGCGTTTCGTTGGTCGCCCTTTGTCGTCAGTTCCTCTCTACAGCCCGATCCTTGAAGGCAACTCGGGCACGCCTTGGATGCCCAGGTTCAGCCGGAACAGTGCGCCGGCGCCCTCGCCCTCCTTGGGCTTGTTGTCGCCGCCGGCCGTGGTGATATACATATCGGTGTAGTCCGGCCCGCCGAAGATCACGCTGGAGACTTTCTTAGCCGGAAAGCTGATCCGCCGCTCCAGCACCCCATCGGGCGCGTAGCGCGCCAGGCAGCCGCCATCCCAGCGGGCCGACCAGACGAAGCCGGCCGCGTCCACGGTCATCCCGTCCGGCAGCCCCTCCTCGGGCGTCGTGCTGGCGAACAGCCGGCGGTTGGAAAGCGTGCCGCTCGATTGGTCGGAGTCG
>DATFXE010000340.1:0-7416 GCA_035258585.1 Roseiflexaceae bacterium
AACCCCGCCATTGGAAGTATTGAGGAAGACCTAAAACGGCTCTACCGATATTTCAGGATCGCATATGTCGGCTCAGGCTCTGATCGCATTACTGGTGGTGCTGATATTGCTCGCGCTGAGCGCGACGCCGCGCGCACGCGACTTTACCGGGCGGCTGGTGCGCCGAATGCGGCAGCGCATGCCGCGGCGGCCCCGCCCGCGAATTAGCACCGGCACCACCGTGATCACCAGCAGCGGCGAAGAGGTCGATGTGCTGGCAGAAGCCCCGCCCCGGCCCAGCCTGGCCGCGCGGCTTGCCGGCCGCGAGCGCCGGGCGGCGATTGCCGTCCCGGCTGCGGTGATTGTGGTGCTGTTGGTCGGCGTTCAGCTTTACCGCATATTGACAATGCCGGCCGCCAACCAATTCGTGGTGCTGGTCGCGCCGTTCCAAGAGCCGGATGGCACGATCAGCCAGACTGGCCGCGAGATCGCCGCGGCGCTTTCCTCTGAGCTGCCCCAAACCAGCGGCGGCCGCGTGATGGCGCGCACCTTGAGCGCGCCGCCTGGAAACGAGAGCGATGCCCTGGCTATCCTTACGCGCGAGGACGCCGACGTGTTGATCTGGGGCCAGGTGACGCCGGGCGGTATGCTCGACCGGCCATCGCTCCAGCCAATCTTGGCATACCAGCCAAGTGGCGGATCAGCGCCGTTCAACTGGGAGGGCTATGCCGGCCGATTTGCCCTGCCGAACGCCCTGCCGCTCGCCAGCGCGCCGATCAACGGCCGGGCGGTGCTGCCAAGATACCTCGGGGCGCTGGCCGACTATCAGAGCGGTCACTTCGACGCGACGTTCAACCAGCTCGATCTACTGCTCGGAGAGTACCCCGATCTTGGCTCGGCCTTGCCGCGCGCGCTGCGGGGCAATATCCTGTGGGCGCGTGGTGCATACCAGGAGGCCGCGGCGGAATATCGCCGCGCCCTGAGCAGTCGCCCGGCTCCCGAAGGCCCACAGGCCGCCCGGCTCTACACCAGCCTGGGCGCCATCCTGCAGGACGCCGGCGACACATCGGCCGCCCGGAGCGCCTTGAATGAGGCCAAGCGGGCGCTGGCTGGGAGCGATCTCAGCGCGTTACGCTACAACCTCGGGCTCCAGGCGCTGCGCGACGGCGACCTCGCTGACGCGGCCACCCAGCTGGAGGTCGCGCGCAGCCCGGCGCTCCTTCCGCCTGGAACGCCAACTGCACCGATCCTGCTGGCGCTGAGCGAGGCCTACCGGCTGGGCGGCGCCTATGAGCAGGCGCAATCTACACTGACGGAAGCTACACGCCAGATTCCGGCCGCGGCAAGCGCGACAACAGCGGATCTGAGTATCGTGACCTCTCGGCAACTCTCGGCGGCGACGGAAGAGCAGAGCGGGCTGCTCAAGTTGGCCCAGGCCTCTGGGGCGCGCGGGCCGCTGCTGTGGGAGATGGAGGCGGCCAACCCCATCCCTTTGAATGTACTGACGAATGCTGAAAGCGATCTCAATCGCTCCGCCGACGACACCCGCGTGCTGATTCAACGCTGGACCCGTGTATCGACGACAAAGGATGCCTCCGACGAGCCGATCGGCGGCCAGATCGCGATCCACCATGCCCAGCAGGCCCAGGCGCGGCTCTACGCGCGCGAGCGCTTTCTGGCCGCAGCCGAGCTGGAGCGCGGGGAGATCACCGGCGAGCGTAAAGCGCGCGGCTTGATGACGATCTGGTCGATGATCGCAGGCGATCGGACCCCGGTCGGTCAGGGACGCGCGATGCTGTTGGAGCTGCTGACGGCTCAGCCATCCGACGTAGATACCTTGGTGCTTATCGGCCGCAGCTACTTGCTTAGCGGGGATCTCGAGTCGGCCAGAAAATATTACGATCGGGCGGCCGTCGCCGACCCGCGGCGCCCCGAGCCGGTGTATGGCCAGGCGCAGATCGCGCTGCCGACCGATTCCTTACGCGCGCGGCAGTTACTGGCCCGCGCGATCACACTGAACGGGGCTTATTTTCCAGCGCGCGAGCGGCTGGCTGAGATCGCCGAGAGCGACGAAGTGCGCGATTGGCGCACAGCGATCGAGCAGCGGCGCTGGCTGGCGAAATATCGCCCTAGCGACGCGCAAACGCTGAAGCTGGCCGAGACTCTGCGCCGCAGCGGGCCGTCGGGGTATGCCGAGGCCGAGAGCCTGCTGCTGCCACTTGCCAATCGAAACCAGGTCGATGCCTTGCTCGCGCTGAGCCGGCTCTACCAGGATATGGGCAATACACAGGGCGCGCGTGATGTCCTGGAGCGCGCTCAGCGCGCCGCGCCGCTCAATCCCGAGGTCGCCTATCAGTACGGCGAGTTTCTCGAAAAACGGGGCGATGTCGGCGGTGCCGAGGCGCAATACCAGCGCGCGCTGTCCAATTCGCCAGGCCACGTGCAAGCACATCTAGCGCTGGGCAGGCTGTACGCAGCCCGCGGCGACGCCGTCAGGGCCGGCCAGCAATATAGCGCGGCCCTCGATGCCGGCGCCAGCGACCCTGAGCAGCTGAAACAGATCGGCGAGGTGCTGCTCGCCATTGGCGAGTACGAATCAGCCGCCAAGGCGTTCGAGCGCGGGATCGCTGCCAACAAGAACGACCCCAAACTGCATCACGATCTGGCAATCGCCTATCTTCGCCTGGGCAGGCTTGACGACGCACAGCGCGAAGAGCAATTGGCGCTCGACCTGCGCGGCGGGCAGTATCCTGAGGCGCTGGTGGGCATGGGCGACATCGCACTGGCGCGCGGCGACCCTGGTGGGGCAGTCGCGCAGTACAATAGCGCCCTCAAGCTCGATAACTCTATGACCGCGGCTTACCTGGGGTTGGGGCGCGCCGCGGCAGCCTCGGGCAACTGGGCAGTCGCGCAGGCCCATTTCGCCGATGCCGTCCGCAGCGATCCGAACTCGGCCGAGGCGCATCTGCGGCTGGGTGAGTCGCTGCTGCGCCAATCGAATCCGCGCGCCGCGATCACCGAGTACGCGCGCGCGCTGGCGCTGAAGCCCAATTACCCGGAAGCCTACTTTGGCCTGGCCGAGGCGCAAATGGCGGTCGGCCAGTACGATCTGGCGCGAAGGAACCTGGATTCGGCGCTGATGCTGAGGCCCAAGTACGCCGAGGCGCTGCTATTGCAGGGCAAGCTGAACGAGCAGCTGGGCGACGACGCCGCGGCGATCGAATCCTACACCGGGGCGATCAAGGCCAACAACAAGCTTGCCGAACCATACTACCGCCGCGCGCTGCTGTACATTCGGCACGATCGCCTCGATGACGCAACCGGCGATCTCGAGGCGGCGATCGGCGTTCAACCAAACTTTGCCGAGGCGCATTACTGGCTCGGCCGCGCCTACCTGGCCCAGGGCCAACCAAAAGCCGCGCGCCCCGAGTTTCAGCGGGCGATCGAGCAGCGCGGCGGGACGTATGCCGAGGCAAGTTTCTACCTGAACATCGCCGAAGAGCAGCTTGGCACAGCCAAGTAACGAGGAGTTTGCAATGGCGCTTATCGACAACAAACAGTATCTCTCGCCGGTTTGGGCGCGCTACACCGATATCATGGTCGAGCGTGGCGAGGGCGCCTGCCTGTACGACACCGACGGCCGCGGCTATCTCGATTTTACCTGCGGCATCGGTGTGACAAACACCGGCCACTGTCACCCGCGCGTCGTCGCGGCTATTCGCGAGCAGGCCGGCTTGCTGCTACACGGCCAGGCGAATATTGTCTATCATCGCCCGATGCTCGAGCTGGTCGGCGCGCTGCGCGAGGTGGTCGATCCGGCGCTCGACAGCTTCTTCTTCAGCAACAGCGGCGCCGAAGCAGTCGAAGCCTCGATCAAGCTGGCCCGACAGGCCACCGGGCGCACCGATGTGATTGTGTTCGGCGGCGGATTCCACGGCCGCACGGCCGGCGCGATGGCGCTGACCAGCAGCAAAGGTAAGTACCGCGCCGGTTACGCGCCGCTGCCTTCGGGCGTGCATATCGCGCCATTCGCCTACTGTTACCAGTGCGCTGTGGCGCGCGCGGCCGGCAAGGACGCTTCGGCGATTTCGCAGGCCGCGCCAAACGATACGGGTTGCTGCGGCGACCCGCTGCGCCAGCTGCGCCATTTGCTGCAGACCGAGACGGTGCCCGAGGACATCGCGGCCATCCTGGTCGAGCCGGTGCAGGGCGAGGGCGGCTACATCGTCCCGCCGATTTCCTTCATCCAGGGGCTGCGCCAGATCTGTAATGAGCACGGCATCCTGCTGATCGCCGACGAGGTCCAGACCGGCTTCGGCCGCACCGGCAAGTTCTTCGCGATGGAGCACTTCGGCGTGACGCCCGACATCATGGTTATGGCCAAGGGGCTTGCCTCTGGCCTGCCGCTCTCTGGTATCGCGGCGCGGCGTGAGATCATGCAGAGATGGCACCCTGGCTCGCACGGCGGCACTTATGGCGGTAACGCGCTGGCCTGCGCCGCGGCTGTTGCTACCATTCGCACCATCCAGGAGGACGGCCTGGTCGAGAATGCGGCCAGGCTCGGCGGCCTGCTCAAGGATGAGCTGGTGGGCGCGCGGCGCCGCCAGCGCGCGATCGGCGACGTGCGCGGGCTGGGAATGATGATCGGCGTCGAGCTGATCGATGCCGACGGTAGGCCTGATGCGGCGCTGTGCAAGCGCGTGCTGACCGGCTGCCGCGAGCGGGGCCTGCTGCTACTCAACTGCGGCTCATACGACAATGTCGTGCGCTTCATCCCCCCGCTGGTGGCCGACGAACAGCAGGTGCGCCAGGCGGCCCGGATCTTCGGGGAGGCATTGAACGTTTGAACGTTAGATCGTTTGAACGTTCCAGCGTTGAACTATGTCATCGCAGCAAGACTATAAGCTCAGCCTCCAGATCTTCCAGTCGCAACGGCTCCGACGCGACCACGCCGACCTTGCGGCCGAGCCGCAATACCGCCAGATTGGAGAATTCTTCTTCAAGGAGATGTACGGTCCACAGGATTTCAGTTCGCGTGATGAGCAGGCGCGCCGGCTGCATCAGTTCGTGCATTTGGCGCCTGGCTTGGCGGTGCGTGATGTTCAAGATGTACTTGAGCTGCTTGAGCTGACCAACCAGCTGGACGATGCCGTCGCCGCGCAGCTGGCCGCGCTGAAGGCGCCGCTCGACTTCGACGAGACCACCTACGAGCGCGCCTACCGCCTCTGCGATAACTACGCCGATCGCGTGCGTCAGATCGAGCTGATCCGCAAATCGCTCTACAACGTCTACCGCATGGCTCACAAGCCGCTGATCGGCGCGGTGCTCCAGCGAACCCGAGGCCTGGCGCAGACCGTCGGCATGGCCGATATCCACCGCTTTCTCCTGCTCGGCTATCAGGCCATCCAGGCAGTGCGCGACATCTATCGCTTTGTTGAGACCATCCTCTTGCGCGAGCAGGACCGGCTCGACCGCATCTACGAGACGTGAGGGGGCGATGGGGGTGACAAGGTGATTTTGGGCTTTACAGTGTCACCTTGTCATCTTGTCAGGATTGGCCTCGCAGTAGCGCCAGATCTGCCTCGACCATCATCCGCACCAACTCCTCGAACGATGTCTCGGGCCGCCAGCCCAGCGCCTCGTGAGCCTTGCGTGGGTCGCCGACCAACAGATCGACCTCGGCCGGCCGCATAAATCGCTCATCCAGCGCCACATAGTCGCGATAGTCCAGCCCTATATGACCGAAGGCCAGCTCGCAGAAATGCCGCACCGACTGGGTTTGCCCGGTGGCGACAACATAATCGCCGGGCTGATCTTGCTGGAGCATGAGCCACATTGCCTTGACGTAGTCGCCGGCGAAGCCCCAATCGCGCTGCGCCTCGAGGTTGCCCAGCCGTAGCTCGCGATCCAGCCCGAGCTTGATTCGCGCGGCGCCATTGGTGATCTTGCGCGTCACAAACTCCAATCCACGGCGCTCAGATTCGTGATTGAACAAGATCCCGCTGTTGGTGTGCATCCCATAACTCTCACGGTAGTTCACGGTGATCCAGTGCCCATAGACTTTGGCGACACCATACGGGCTGCGCGGGTAGAATGGCGTGGTCTCGCGCTGCGGCACCTCGACGACTTTGCCGAACATCTCCGAAGAGCTGGCCTGATAGAAGCGAATGTCGGGATCGACGATCCGGATGGCGTCGAGCATGCGCGTCACGCCCAGCGCGGTCGTCTCGCCGGTGAAGACCGGCTGTGCCCAGGAGGTCTGGACGAACGACTGCGCAGCCAGATTGTAGACCTCGGTAGGCCGGTACTCGCGCAGCAAATTGATCATCGAGACCTCGTCGAGCAGATCACCACTGGTCAGCGCGATCTTGTCCTGGATGTGTCGGATACGCTCGAAATTGACTGTGCTGGAGCGGCGGATCATGCCGATCACCTCATAGCCTTGCTCGAGCAGGAACTCGGCCAGGTAGCTGCCATCCTGGCCGGTTATTCCAGTGATCAGCGCGCGTTTAGGTTTCGCCATAAAGCATTATTCTCCGTAGGTCCCATTATTGAAATATGACTTTCCCAGTATACCCCGCGCGGGCGTTGCAGTCTGCTAAGTGGCTTAGCGACATATCATTGTCGGCTTTGGTACAATCGGCGTATGATACCACAACACCCCGACGAAACTTTGGGCCAGCGGATCGCCAGGCTGCGGGCGCGCCGCGGCTGGACCCAGGAGAGGCTGGCCGAGCGCCTGGCGGCCTCACGCGTGGCAGTCTCGCACTTCGAGATGGGCCTGGCGCTGCCGAGCGAGCGGACGATCGTCCTGTTGGCCGGGCTATTCAAGCTGGAGCCGCACGAGCTGATCGCGGGGACCAGCTACCCGGCAGCCAAAGCCGAGCGGCTGCCTCCGGTGGCCTGCCGCTACACCGAGGTCGAATTGCAGCTTGCGCTGCTACGGCACGACATGGAGTGGGCGGCTCGGGCCGAGCCTACGGTGCGGGCGCAGATTATCGCCGAGTGGCACGCCAAAATCGCGGCGCTGTTGGATGACGCGAATGATGAAGACGAGCGAGCAGCACTAGAAGCAGCAGCGCAGCGAATTCAGCGGGAAGAATAACGCAGCCGGCATCGAATGATGCCGGCCACGCTAAGCGATATCGGCGCCTCTACCGTCCCTGCGCCGCAGCCACCGCCTTCTGCGCCGCTTCGGCCAGCGTCGCCGCGGGGATCAGCTTCGACTCGGCCAGCAGCTTGCGGCCCTCTTCTTCGTTCGTGCCAACCAGCCGGGCGATCATTGGTACATCGGTGGGGACCTCGTCCAGCGCGGCGATGATGCCGCGCGCCACCTCGTCCACGCGGGTGATGCCGCCGAAGATGTTGAACATCACGGCTTTCACATTCCGGTCCGAGAGAATGATCTGAAGTGCGGCCTTGACTTTGTCCTTTCCG
>DATFXE010000341.1:0-2936 GCA_035258585.1 Roseiflexaceae bacterium
GCGGCTGCACCTCTCCTGGGCGGCGGGCCGCAACCGCGGGCAGCAGCTCAAGCCCTCGCGCTTCCTGAGCGAGATCGAGGCGTATGGGCGCGAGCGGGCGGGACGATAGAGACCAAAGACAAGAGACCAAAGACCAAGGCATTGTGTCGCATTTGGCCTTTGGTCCTTGGTCTTTCGTCCCTCGCGTCAGTAGAGGAACATCGGCTTGCCGAGCACATGCCGCACCTTCGGGCGGTACTGCTCGACGTCGTAGAGCTCCGCGACATCCACGCGCTTGAGGCCCTGGGTGCAGGTGTCCACCGGCACAGTGGTGTACTGGCCATTCTGCAGCGCCACCATGCGTCCGCTGTGCCCTTGCAGCAGCTGGTCGACCGCCAGGTTGGCATAGGAGATCGCGACCATGCGGTCGAGCGAGTCGGGCACACCCGCGCGCATCAGGTAGGCGATCTGCTGGTGGACAATGTCGATGCCGGTAATCTTCTTGAGCGCCTGGCCGGTGATCTGGCCGATCCCGCCCAGCTTGCGGTGGCCATAGGCATCCTCCTGGCCGTACTCGACCATCTGCCCGCCGACCATGGATGCGCCTTCCGAGATCACTACCATCGCATAGTTGCTGGGGTTGCGGCGCTTGTCCCCCACCACCTGCTTCGCCAGCCGCTCGATGTCGAACGGCACCTCGGAGATCAGCGCGCGGTCGACATCGGCCAGGTAGGCCGAGATCAGCGCCGTCTCGCCGGAGTTGCGGCCGAACAGCTCGACCACTGCGATCCGCTCGTGCGAGCCGGTGGGTGTACGCAATGCGTTGATGAATTCGACCGAGCGCGTGACGGCGGTCGAGAAGCCGATACAGTAATCGGTGCCGAAGACATCGTTGTCCATGGTCTTGGGGATAGCGATCACGCGCACGCCCTCCTGGTGCAGCCGCACTGAGAACGAGAGCGTATCGTCGCCGCCAATTGGCACCATTGCATCGATGCCCAGGTGTTCCAGCGCCCGCAGCACGTGCGGAGTGCAATCGGCCAGCTGCTTCTCGCCCTGGTGCTCGAAACGGCCTTTGAGAAACTCGGGCATCATGCTGGGGCGCACCTTGGCCGGGTTAGTGCGCGAGGTGTGCAGGTGCGTGCCGCCATAGCGGTCGATCGTGCGCACGTCGGCGCGGGTGAGTGGCTGGACCCACTCAGAGCGATCGGATTGATCGGGATTGTAGTTCAGCAGGCCGCCCCAGCCGCGCTTGATCCCGACGACCTCGATGCCCGCATCCTCGGCGCGATTCACCACTGCCTTGATGCACGGGTTCAACCCAGGCACGTCGCCGCCGCCGGTCAGAATGCCGATCCGCATTGTGGTACCTCCTTATAAGTTAAGAGTTAAGAGTTGAGAGTTCAAAGTTGAGCGAGGATGAACTCTTAACTCTTAACTTTGAACTCAGAACTAGATCGGGTCGTCACGTCGTCGTGCCAGGGTGGTATTGTACTACGGGTTGCGAGGGCGCACGATCAGATACTCGCCCTCGCGCGTGGCTTTGATCGCACCGCCGCGCAGTCCCTGTGCTAGCAGAATATGGCGTCGGTAGGCTCCGATCCGCACGATTAGCTCGTCGCCGCTGAGCGTCAGCTGGAGCGCGTTCTTGGGCAACCCCGGCAGCTCGATCGCCATTGCCGGCGCGCCCTGCCACGTTTCCGCGATCGGGGTGATTGGCGGCGCTGTGCCTATGTCGAGCTGCGCGCCGAGTGCGCCGAGCGCTGCCAGGCCCGGCGCGCCGGCGTGCAGCGCGAGCGGGGACAGCGGCCGGCCGGGCCAGATCGCCGCAGCCTCGGCGCGGATGGCCTGCTGCTGAGATACGTGCTCCGCAAGTGCCGTGCCATCCAGGCCTTCCGGCAGCAACGGGCCGGCGATCAGCGCGGGAACCGCCAGGCCGTGTAGCTGTAAGGCCGGGATCGCCAGGCGCGCCTCCTCCAGCCCGGCGCGGTCCGGGCGCAGGACATAACGAGCCGACGCGCCGCGCGCATTGAGTAGCCCGCGCAGCCGCTCGGCCTGCACGCGGATGTCCTGAATGCTCGCCAGCGCCTCGGAAGGGATGAGGCTGGTCGGCAGCGCCGCCCGTGCCACCGATGCGGCGCTGCGCCCCGGCCCGCGATCGAGTCCGAATAGCTGCCGCACCGTCCAGCGCAGGCCGTCGGGCAGCGCCAGCGCGCGCAGCAGGAGGTCGTGCGGGCCGGCGTCGAGCACCACCAGATCGTAGTGTGGGGCCAGGTCGCGCAGCCGCATCAGCCCAAACAACATCTCGAGACCCGGCAGCAGCGGCAGCTCGTCGCCGGCGATCTGGCTGGATGGGGCTGGCAAGCGGTTGCGTCCCTGTTCCCAGGCGGCCGCCAGCTCGGCCGGCGCGTCAAGCGCGGCTGCGTCGAGGCCCGGCGCTATCTCGGCCGGCGCCGCGCCAACCGGGATACCGAGCAGCGGGCTTAGCGTATAGGCTGGCGCCAGGCTGAACAGCAGCGCCCGCCGGCCCTGCCTGGCTGTGTGGACGGCGGTCGCCGCGGCGGCGGCGGCGATGCCGGGTCCGGCGCTGCCGGTGAAGACGAGGATGTTCGTCATATCTGCCTGATCGTAGCTCCGAATGGCAATCGGAGATAGTGTACCATGCGGTGCAGATGCGAGCGCGAGTAGGAACCGTCGTTTTGTCTGGCTGAGAATGAGACGATAATCCCAGATGCCAGTTGCAGGGCAAAAAAAGCAGATGTGGAAAGCTACGGCTTTCCACATCTGCTTGTACCATATCGTCGGAGTGTTGACAAGGTTCAATTCGAACCCGATCAACTTGACAGTTGGGGAGGTTTGGAGGGGGCACCCAGAGGGTACCCGGGCCCCTCCAAACCTCCCCAATGGTGGGGGTCTGGGGGCGGCGTAGCCGCCCCCAGACCCCCACCACAAACTGT
>DATFXE010000342.1:0-5377 GCA_035258585.1 Roseiflexaceae bacterium
AGCCGCTCGGCTACGGGCCGTACGCGTTCGAGAGCCGCGACGATCACACCATCAAACTGACGCGTAACCAGCACTACTTTGGCTCGCCGCCAGCCGCCGCGCACCTGACGGTCACCTTCCTACCGAACATAGATATGCTGCACACCAACCTGGTGAATGGGAACCTGGATGCAATCGCAACCGACCGGCCGCCAGCCGATCAGCTCGCCACCTTCGAGCAGGAAGATAAAGCTGGCCGGCTCCGTGCCGTCTACGTGCCAAACCCGATCTGGGAGCACATCGACTTCAACTTGGATGTGCCGCAACTGCAAGACATCCGGCTGCGTCGGGCGATCGCGCTCGGCGCCAACCGCCAGGCGATGACCAACGCATTGTTCGGTGGCCATACGCCAGTGCTATCCAGCTGGGTATTGCCTGGCCAGCATGAGGCCGCTCCAGCCGATCAGCTTACGCGCTACGACTATAACCCGACCGAAGCACGCAAGCTGCTGGACGAGGCCGGCTATGCCCACACCAACGGCGATGGCATTCGTGCATCACCCGATGGGGTGACGTTGACCTTTCAGCTGCTAACCACCGAGGGTGCCCCCATCCGTCAGCAGATCGCCAGCATGTTTCAGCAAGACATGAAGGCGATCGGGATCGACGTCCAGCCCTTGCCGGTGCCCTCCGATCAACTCTTCGGCCCCGATGGCCCATTGTTCCAGCGCCAGTTCGACCTGGCACTATTTGGCTGGATCGCCGGCGCCGACCCGGGCGGGCTACAGCTGTGGGGCTGCGACGCCGTGCCCAGCCCGGAGAACAACTGGAACGGCGAAAACTTCGCCGGCTGGTGCTTCCGCGATGCCAACCGCGCCATCCGCGAGGCCGTGACCACGCTCGACTCCGAGCAGCGCCAGGCCGCCTACCTGCGTCATCAGCAACTCTGGACCCAGGAGATGCCCTCGCTGCCGCTCTTCCAACGCCTGAGCCTCGCGCTGATCGCGACGCGGGTGCGCGGCCCCCAGCCGGATGCCCTGGCTCCAATCACCTGGAACATCGCTTCGTGGACCCGCGAGAGAACGTGACGGGGTGAGGGTGTGAGAGGTATCACTCGTTCACCCCCTCACCCTGTCACCTTGTCACCTTGTCAGGTAAGATACAATGCTCGAACACCGCCGCCTGCATCCTGTCTTCGACTCACGGCTAGCCCGCTGGCTTGCGATTGCCGGCTGGATGGCTCTGATCTTTTTCCTCTCGTCGCAGCCGCAGCTCCCGTCGGCGCCCGACCCGCTGGCCGACCTGATATTCAAGAAAGGCGCGCACTTCACCGCCTATGCCGTGCTGGTGATGCTGTTTCGGCGCGCCCTGCCGCCAGGCCGCTGGGCTGTGGCGCTGTCTTGGGTCCTGACGGTGCTTTATGCCGCCAGCGACGAATGGCACCAGTCGTTCGTGCCGGGCCGCCACCCACAATTGACCGACGTGCTGATCGACGCAAGCGGCGCGGTCGCCGGGCTGCTGATCTTCTGGTGGCTGCTACGACGGAAAACCGAGTCATCAGTCATCAGTCGCCAGTCGTCGACACTGACAACTGACAACTGACAACTCAAGCTTCTAACATCTCTGGTAACACCACACTGTTATACTACCACCATTCGTAACCTACGGCTGTCACCTGCGATTTGCGACATGAACAACACCCGCTACTACCTCGGCTTCAACATGGTCAACGGCGTCGGCCCGGCGCGTCTGGATCGACTGATCGAGCGCTGTGGTTCGATCGAGGCGGCCTGGCGCGCCGGTCTCCCCGACATGATTGCCTCCGGCCTGGATGGCAAGACCTGCGAGGCGCTGCTGAAAGCACAGCGCACGCTCGACCTCGACGCCGAGCTGGAGCGCGCCGAGCGCGCCGGCATCCAGCTGCTCACGCGCGAGCACGCCGGCTACCCGGCCGCGCTGGCCGAGATCCCATCCCCACCGCCGTTGATCTACGTCAAGGGTCGTCTGGAGGAGGTCGACGGCTGGAGCGTCGCGGTTGTCGGCACGCGCTCACCGAGCACCTATGGCCGTGAGGCGGCGCGGCGGATCGTGGGCGATCTGGCCGGCGCGGGGGTGACGGTGGTCAGCGGTTTGGCGATCGGGGTCGATACGATCGCCCATGCGGCCGCGCTGGAGGCCGGCGGGCGCACGCTGGCCGTGCTGGCCTCGGGCCTCGACCAGATCTACCCCGAGCGCAACCGCGCGCTGGCGGAAGAGATTGCGGCGCGCGGCGCATTGATATCCGAATTTCCGATCGGCACCCGGCCGATCCCGCAGCTCTTCCCGGTCCGCAACCGGATCATCAGCGGCCTGTCGCTGGGCACGCTGGTGGTCGAGGGGGGCGTGCAGAGCGGCGCGCTAATCACGGTGCGCTACGCGCTTGAGCAGGGCCGCGACGTCTTCGCCATCCCAGGCCCGATCTTCAGCCCCAAGAGCATGGGCCCAAACCAGCTGATCCGCGACGGCGCCGGCCTGGTCACGCGGGCCGAAGACATTCTGGAAGCGCTCAACCTTAGCGCCGCCGCGATCCAGCAGGAGGTTCAGGCCGCCTTCCCTGAGGACCCGACCGAGTCGGCGATCTTCGAGCTGGTGAGCTACGAGCCGCAGCACGTGGACGAGCTGCGCCGCCAGAGCGACCTGCCGATCACGGTCGTCTCAGCGACGCTGGCGATGCTGGAGCTGAAGGGCCTCATTCGGCAGGCCGGTGCGATGCAGTATGTGCTGGCGAGGGAGGAGCGGGAAGAGTATGCCGTTAGTCGTCAGTCGTCAGTTATCAGTAGCACCACAATGCAGGATTCGCCCACACAGCCTGGTCTCATGTTATAATTTGTCCTCAGCATAGTATGGTGAATGATAACCCCCGGATCGCCCATGGAATCGACATCTCTGCTCCCGCCCTTTCTTGATGCACGCGAGATCGCCCGCAACTGTGCAGACGCTGATCTCGGCGAGGCGGCGACACAGACCCTGCTCGACCTGGCCCAACGCATCGCCGCTGATCCACATGTGCGTATGGTCGTCAGCGCGGCACACCATTGCGTGTACGAGACCCGCGAGGACTATACGGCAGCCACACATCAAGCCGACGCCGTATTGGGTGCGCAGGCAGATCTGCTGCATGCCCTGCTGATACTCGACAGCATGCGGCTCGTGCGCCAGAAACATCACCAGCGCGGTGTGCCAAGCGATATTTCATGGGCAATCAACCAACGCCACGCCGTGTCATGGCTGAGAGACGCGCTCGACACACGCGGGCAGGTCGGCATTCCAAACTGGATACCCGGTTGGTTCCGTACCATCGGCAGCGGGGAACTGTATCGGCTCGGTCGGCTCGAGTTCATCCTCCAGGCGTTGGAGTATCCATTCCGTGTCTACACCAACATCCACACTCAAGAGGTGATTGTGTTGGCCGAGCCCGGTCAGCGGTTTACCCACGATGGCTACTTGGTTGGACCGGCGACGTGGACCAGCACCTCGATTGAGTCCGACGATGCGGTGATAGGCGTACCGATCTCTCCGCGCGGCTACGCCCTCCAACAGCGTGTGCGGCTGCCGCACGAGGATTGGCAGGTGGCGCTACGGCAGGGTGACACAGTCCTCGATATCCACATCCCCGCTGAAGGCGCACTGACCTTGGAGGCGCTGCGCGACGCGCTGACCCAGGCTGAGTCGTTTTTTGACCACTACTATCCCCAGCGTCGATTTGAGGCCTATATCTGCGACTCATGGCTCTTCAGCCCGCTGCTCGAAGCTATGCTGACGCCGGCTTCGAACATTCTGCGCTGGCAGCATGAAGGCTATTTGGTGCCGAGTGAAGACGGCAGCCAGTCGTTTCTCACCTTCACCTTTGGGTCGGAGACGATTGACCTCGCGACGGCGCCGCAGGATACCCGGCTCGCCGGGCAGTGGTCGCGCACCTCGCAGGGAACGAGCAGCTGTATTGTGGGAGTTATATGCTCCTCCGCGGCGATCTGCATCGCTTCGGATCTCAGCCGTATCGCCAGGCGTCCGAGCGGGCCATCAGGCGCGTCATCTGCTGATGGCCCGCTCGGACGGCTATGGTCGCTGCCTGAGGTCGGCGATCGTAGGGCCGCTGAGCTTCGGGTTTGGCCCCGTCACGCGCAGGCCGTGCAGCTCGGCCCGGTTGTTCGTCTCGCTGCTTTCCGCGACCGCGCCGGCGACGACGCCGGGGTTGAAGCTATCGGCGTAGACGTATACGTCGCTGGTGCCGGCCGCGAAGTAGCCGCGCCAGTTCGAGTAGCCGGCCGGCAGGCTCTGCGACGACAGCGTGACGCTCTGGCCCGGCGCCAGCTCGCTCGTCACCTGCCAGGCCATGCCGAAGCATGGCGCCAGCCCACAGCGGTTGTTCCAGACCTGGTTCGCGGCTGTCGGCGGGCTGGACGGGTTGATGTACAGGTCGACCCAGAACGGCCCCGCGCTGGCGCTGCCCTGGTTCTTCACTGTCACCCGCACCTCGACCGGCTCGCCGGCTGCGAACGTGGTCTTGTTGGGAGTCAGGCTGATGTCGGTGACGACCAGGTCGGGCGCGTTGCCCTGCGCCACGGTCGGCAGATAGACGCGGAATGTCGTGACGACATCCAGCGGTGTGATCGTCGCATCGGCCGGCGCGGCGGTGCCCGGGTCGTCGGTGAGCACATTCGCGAAGTTGCTGCCCGAGATACTGCCCTGGTTGACGACCTGGGTTACGCTGGACGGCAGCGAGCTGTTGATCGTCACGTCGAAGGTGATTGTCACGGACTTGCCGGCCGGCAGCGTGCCGATGGTCAGCGGGAAGCTGGCGGCCTGCGGCGCTGCCCCTGTCACTTGTGATGACACATGCGCCAACCCGCCCGGAACGCGCCGCACGCCGGTCGGTATGTTCTCGGCCATGAGATCATTCGGATGGCTGGCCACGGGCAGGTCGTCGTACCCAAGCACATGCCCCAGCTCGTGCATCACCACCGTCAGCAGGTCCATGCGTCCCTCGGCCGGGCTGCCCTTGCCGGCGCGCAGATCGCCACCGGCCGCGGTGAACTCCGCGTCGTCGGCGGGGGTCGGATCGATGTACCAGCCCCAGCCCGCCGCGTCGCGGTCGATTAGCACCGTCGATCCACTCTCGCCGCCCAGGTGGCCCGGCTCAAGGTCGGCCAGGCTGAACGACACGGCCGCCAGCCTGGCCTGATCGCTGGCGCTGATGCCACTCGCCCGCCAGCGCGCCAGCGCCTCGTCTATGACCGATGCAAGCTCTGCTTGGGTGAGCGGAGTCGAGTTGGCCCCGCCGTGTTGCTGGCCGCCGACAGCCAGCAGCGGCAGCGAACAGTTGCTGAATCCGCTGGTGGCTGAGATCAGCAGGGTTCCA
>DATFXE010000343.1:0-2169 GCA_035258585.1 Roseiflexaceae bacterium
TAGCCTGCGAAGGCAGGCTTTGTAGGAGTAGCCCAGGCCTTCAGGCCGTGGGCGGGTCTCGCCGCCGCGCTAAAGCGCTCGGCTCCTGCTACGAAGGCCGCCTCCGCGGCCTATACCCGTTTTAATTCTTAATCTTCATTACGCGACAGCTTGCGCCTGGTCCCGACTGCCAATGACACACGACACACCTGATACATGCTCCGCGGCAGTTGACCGACGCAATAGGCCGGATGCAGGGGTGGACTAGCCCACGACGGCCCGCCAGAAAGGGATACGCCAAGTCCTTGTCGCAGCGTAGGAGATCGCTCTCGCCATGCCCGATCTGGCACGAACACCCTTTGCGCCTTTCGTCCGAAAGGATGCACCTAACCGTGGCAAGCCACGCAGGAAGAGGAATCCAGCCGAAACTAGCTCCGTTGCGCACGCATCCAAACAGGTGTTCTATGATCCTCAGTTTACAGCATTGGGAAGGGGAAGTCAATGCCAATAATGTCGTTCGCTGACCGAGCCCGTCCCCTGCGCTGCGCATGTCCCCGTCGCGTGCGCGTCGGCGGTCCCCTACGGAGGTTTTGATGGCCCAACTGATAGTCTACAATCTATAATCTGCAATCTGCAATCCATAAGAGGCTGTATGTCCGCTCGCAAGAAGCGCTGGGTTCTGCGCGACCCGGCCCCGGCCGACTTTCTTGCCACCGTGCGCGACTATTCGCCGCTTGCCGCAACGCTGCTATACCAGCGCGGCATGCGCGACAAGTCCAGCATCGCGGCGTTTCTCTCTACTGATTATAAGCGCGGCTTTCACGATCCATTCTTATTGAAGGGGATGGATGTCGCAGCTCGCCGTGTCGCCGCCGCGATTGCAGAAGGCGAGACAATCGTCGTGTATGGCGATTTCGATACCGATGGGGTGACGGCGGTAACGCTGCTGATGCAGGCGATCGGCGCGATGGGCGGCGACATCCGGCCGTACATTCCGCACCGCCTGCGCGAGGGCTATGGCCTGAACAGCGAGGCGATCGAGCAGATGGCGGCCGAGGGCGTGCGCCTGCTGATCACCGTCGATTGTGGCATCAGCAATGTAGGGGAGGTTGCGCTGGCCCAGGAGCGCGGCATCGACGTGATCGTGACCGACCATCACACGCCGCCACCCATACTGCCCGAAGCCTTTGCGGTGGTCAACCCCAAGCAGCCAGGCTGCGAGTACCCCTACAAGCAGCTCGTCGGCGTCGGCATCGCGTATAAGCTGGTGCAGGCGCTGGCGCGCCTTGGCGTGAAGATGCCGCTGCGCGGGCGCGATTTGCTGGATGTCGTGGCGCTTGGCACCGTGACGGATATGGGGCCGCTGAACGGCGAGAACCGCGTGCTGGTCCAGGCCGGGCTTGAGTCGATCAATACCACGCAGCGGCCCGGCCTCAAGGCACTGATCCTGGCGGCCGGGCTTGTGCAGGGCAAGATCAGCGCTGGCGACATCAGCTTTATGCTCGGGCCGCGGCTCAACGCCGCCGGCCGGATCGACGACGCGCTGCTGGCCTACCAACTGCTGCTCGCCGACGATTTTACGGCGGCGCGCGCGCTGGCCGATACGATCAACCAGGCCAATCGGCGCCGCCAGGATCTGACAAAAGAGATCCAGGGCCTGGCGCGCCGGCAGGCCGAGGAGCTTGGCAAGCGCGAGAACCGCATCGTCGTGCTGGATGGCGCGGAATATCCCGCTGGCCTGGTGGGCCTGGTGGCGGCCAAGCTGGTCGAGGAGTTGGGGCGGCCGGTGCTACTGATCGAGCGCGGCCCCGAGACCTCGCGCGGCTCGGCGCGCTCCATCCCCGGCTTCAACATGATCGAAGCCCTGGCGGCCTGCGACGAGCTCTTCGCGCGCTACGGCGGGCATTCGGCCGCTGCGGGCTTCACGATCGCCACCGAACGCCTGCCCGAGCTGGAAGCCCGGCTGCTGGATTACGCTGCGACGCGCCTGCCGGACCAAATGCTCGTGCCGGCGCTGGAGATCGACGCCGATGTGCCGCTCGGCGCGCTCAACTGGCAGCTGCTGGAGCAGATAGCCGTGCTTGAGCCATTCGGGCAATCCAACCCGCAGCCCGTTCTGATGAGCCGGCGCGTGCGCGTGGCCAGCTCTCGCGCCACCGGCGCGGAGGGCCAGCACCTCAAGCTGCGGCT
>DATFXE010000344.1:0-6231 GCA_035258585.1 Roseiflexaceae bacterium
CGTCGGCCGGCGCCCTTCGATCGTCGGCTGGCGGCCATCGTTCGTCGCGCAGGGCAGGTAAATCGTGAATGCGCTGCCTTTGCCGAGCTCGCTCTCCACGGTGATCCGGCCCCCGTGGGCCTCCACAATCTGGCGAACCACGCTGAGTCCCAGGCCGCTGCCGTGGATCTGAGCGGCGACGGCTTCGTGAGCGCGGTAGAAAGGTTCGAAGATGTGCGGCAAGTCGGCCGGTGGAATGCCCAGGCCATTATCGCGCACGGAGATCGAGACTTCGCCGCCACGCGGGCCGGATTGCGCCTGCGCCTGCAGGCCGATCCACTGCTGACCGCCACCATACTTGATCGCGTTGCGGATCAAATTCTGGAGCGCGCGCGAGATCTCGGCGGCGTCGGCCAGCACCATCGGCAGGTCGTGGTCGATCCGCTCTTCGACCCGGAAGCCGCTATCGTTCAGCTCCGGCTGGCAGGCCGCCATCGCACGATCGAGCAGCTCGCGGATCTCGATCGGCCGCGGCACAATGGTTTTACGGCCCGACTGCGCGCCCGCAAACTCCAGCGCCTGATCGACCATCTCGGCCAGCCGGCGGCCCTCGTTATGAATGACTTTGCCGTACTGCCGCGCACGCTGTGGGTCGGGCACCACACCATCGGCCAGGTTCTCGCCAGCCGAGCAGATCACTGCCAGCGGCGTGCGCAGCTCGTGCGAGATCGCAGCCACAAACTCCATCTTCTGCTGGGCCAGCCGTTGGGCGCGCCGCGTCGCAACCACCAGAATCAGCACACTTATCCCCAACATCAGCAGGATGCCGAAGCTGATCAGTAGGTTCTTGAGCAATAGATTGGAGACCGCCCGATCGAGCGAGCCGGCCCGATGATTGAGGATCAGCCGCCAGCGGCCACCATCGCTGCCCGCGAGCGCTGTGCCGGAAGCCGGCTCGGCGATCGGCGATCGACTCAGGGCCACCCGCCAGGCGCGGCTATCGTTCAGCGCGGGCAGGTCGCTCAGATCGAACGAATCATCCAGCAATAGACGATTGAACTCGTCCAGCCGGGCGCTGAACAGATTGGCCGTCGCATCGCCGCTGAGCGGCGCGCTCTCATAGATATTGGTATTGGAGTGGTAGAACAGCCTGTCGGGTTCTTTGCGGCTGACGATCGAGACATTGTAATCGAGCTTGCCGTTGCTGGCGAAGTACTTCCGCGCCAGATTCGGAATGTACTCTTGCCGCAGGTACGGCAGATCGAGCGCTACAACCGTGTATGCCACCAGTGGCCCGTTGTTCGTTTTGCAGCGCGGGCAAGGCTTGCGCCTGAAGACCGTCTCGCCGAACACCAGATCCACGTCGACCTGCGACCCCTCCGGATCGGAGAGCAGATCCATGTGTGTGACCGGAATGATCACCGCAGGTATCGTTTCGTCGACTGGATCAAGTGTATTGCCAACCAGCACGCCGTTCTCGATCCGGGTGGCTTTCAGCGATTGCTCGAGGCGGCCGCGCAGATCGCCCATCGCGGCCGGCCACTCGGCCGGCGCGAAACGGCGCCCGCTCGGGTTATACAGCGACAGATTGACCCGCCCATTCTGGTACAGCTCGACTAGGTAGACAGCGCCCACCAGCTTATGGTAGGGCGCGTGCTGAATCCAGTGTTCGTAGCGCTGGGCATAGCGATCCCACTGCCGCGTCAGCACTGCCTGAGAGTCGATCTGGAATGTCAGATACATGCGCGCGACTTCCAGATCGAAATCCTCGCCAAAGCGCACCGCCCCGGCATCCACGATCGACTGCATCCGCTCGCGATCGCCGGCGTTGACCTCCCTGAGCCAGTAGTATTGCAGCGTGGCAAGCAAAACCAGCAGCGCCAGGAGCGCGCCTATCAGAGCCGGGCTGGTCGGCAAGCTGTTGGTCCAGTTCTTCTTCACAATCGATATTATAGCACGCAGGGATAGCGCTTGAATAGATCACGGCAGATTATTTTACATTTTTTACAAGATTTAGCGAAGCCATTTTACAAATAATTGTCACTATTTGGGGTAGAAGTCGTGTTCTTTACATTTTTGACAAACACTTTTCACGAACTTAACCATTCACAACTTTCTCTTGTTTATAATGCGAATTAAAGAAAAGTTGCCCGAGTAAAATAAAACTGTTCTCAATGTTGTGTTATTGATAGCTGATTTAGGATTAGCTGCTCATTGCAGCGTAGAGGCACCCTGAAAGGAGGCGATCGGGCTCGACAAACGCTGTGAAATCTGCTATCGCTCACTAGACGATAAGGAGATCGTGTGAGATGAAGCCGAACAAACGACGCAGCACGCTGCTGTTCGCGCTGCTACTGGCCCTAATACTCCCGATTCTGGCAGCCTGCGGCGGCGCCACGCAGCCTGCAGCCAGCGTGCCCGAGGCCACCCAGGCGCCCGCCGCCCCTGCGGCAACCGCTGCTCCCGAAGCTGCCCAACCGACGGCCGCGCCCGCTAACACACAGGCTGGCGGCGCAGGCGGCACGCTGCGCATCGCAGCCAGCCTCGGCACCTGGCCAGATACGATCGCCCCACAGAAATCCTCGTTCGCGAATGAGATCGCCGTCCTACTGCTCAACTACGAAGGCCTGACCCGCTTCGACAAAGACCTCAAGACGGTGCCGGCGGCGGCCGATAAGTGGGAGTACAACAAGGACGCCACCCAGATCACCTTCCACCTGCGCGACGGCCTGAAGTATAGCGATGGATCGCCGCTGACGGCTCAGGACTTCGTCAACGCCGTCTATCGCACGCTCGACCCGCACAGCCCAGGCGACTACCAGACCTCGCTGAACATGATCAAGGGCGCCGACGCGATCATCAACACCGCTGTGCCGACCGACGAGGCCAAGCTGCCCGAGCTGTACAAGGCGCTGGGCGTCAAAGCCACCGACGACAAGACGATCGTCTTCGATTTGTCGAAGCCAACCCCGTATTTCCACACCCTGGCCGGGATCTGGGTGATGTTCCCGGCTAAGCAGGAGCTGATCGACAAGGGCGGCGAGCAGTGGTACGAAGATGCCGCCAACCAGGTCGGCAACGGTCCATTCCAGATCACCAAGATCGACAAGGCCACCAACCTGATTGATTTCAAGGCCAATGAGAACTACTGGGCCGGCAAGCCCAAGCTCGACACGGTCGAGTTCACCTATATTCAGGACCTCTCGGTGGCGCTCCAGGCATACAAGAACAACGAAGTCGACATCATCGTTCCCGATCCGAACGACGTGCCGACGATTAAGACTGATCCGCTGCTCGGGAAGGAGTATAAAGAGTATCCCGGCGCCTGCACCCGAACCGTCACATTCAACCTGACCAAGCCACCGTTCGACAACAAAAAGGTGCGCGAGGCATTTGCCTACGCTTTCGACCGCGAGGGCTACGTCCGCGACGCACTCAAGGACACCGAGATTCCAACTCTGACATGGATCCCACCAGGCTACCCTGGCAATGATCCCTCTGAGACGCGCTACAGCCTGGACCCGGCCAAGGCCAAGCAGCTGTTGGCGGAAGCCGGTTTCCCGAATGGCCAGGGCCTGCCGGAGATCAAGTACTCATACAACAGCAACAACCCATCCAACCAGCCGCGCGCGGAGTACATCGCGCAGATGTATCAGAAGAACTTGGGCGTGTCGATCGTGCCCGAGCCGGTGGAAGGAACCACACTGGTCAACATGCGCAAGGACGTCGCGACCTTCCCACAGGTCACCGGCGGCGGCTGGTGCGCCGATTATCCCGATCCCCAGGACTGGCTGAGCATCTACTGGCACTCCAGCACCTCCTTCGCCGAGGATACCGGCTATAAGAACCCCGAGGTCGACAAGCTGCTGGAGCAGGCAGATATCGAAGTCGATACGGCCAAGCGCGCGCAGCTCTACGATCAGGCCCAGAAGATGGTGATTGGGGATGTGGGCGAGATCATGCGCTCGGTCACCAAGAACTACTTCCTGATCAAGCCGCATGTCAAAGGCCTGGACTTCACGCCGCAAGACTCGGACTATGCCGGCCAGATGACCAGCCTGTTCAACGTGACGGTTGAGAAGTAATCACCTCGGTTGACAGTTGATTGGGGTGGGGTTCTGGAGCGCAGCCCCGCGCCAGAACCCCACCCCAATCAACTCTCAGAATGAGGGAGCGCAAGAATATGCTAGCCTTCATTATCCGCCGCCTGCTGTGGGCCATCCCGGTGCTGTTCTTCGTCGCGCTGGTCTCGTTCTTTCTAATGCACCAGGCGCCAGGCGGCCCGTTCGACAAGGACAATAACAAGAAGCAAGTCGACGGCGCGACCCTCAAGGCGCTGAACGCGCGCTTCGGGCTCGACAAGCCGCAGTATCTCAACCCGGCCGCGGCGAGCGCCCTCTGGCAAGCCGGCGAGCGCAATGGGCTCAAACTTGGCCGCGCGTACTTCGACAGCCAGTTCGGCAACTACCTAATCAACGCGCTGCACGGCGACCTGGGGCCATCCTACCGCCAACGCGGCAAGAGCGTGCAGGATATTTTGCTGAAGCAGTGGCCCTTCTCGCTGCGGCTTGGTCTCCTGGCGCTGGCATTCGCCGTGATCGTCGGCATCCCGCTGGGGATCATCGCCGCGCTCAAGCAGAATTCCTGGATCGATTACCTCAGTCTGTTCTTCGCGACGATCGGGATCGCGGTGCCGACGTTTGTCACTGGCCTGCTGGTGATCATTCTTTTCGGCACCACGCTGCAATGGATCTCTATCTCGAACAACAACTGGAACACCTGGGGACCATACATCGCGCCCAGCCTGGTGCTGGGCATGGCCACGCTGGCGTTCATCATGCGCATCACGCGCACGACCATGCTGGAGGTCAAGCGCCAGGATTACATCCGCACGGCCCGCGCCAAAGGCCTGAGCGAGCGCGCGGTGATTACGCGCCACCTGGCTCGCAACGGTCTCATCCCGGTGGTTACGCTGCTCGGCCCAGCACTGATCGATTTGATCTGCGGCTCGGTGATCACCGAGTCGATCTTCGGCATCCCCGGCATCGGTAACTTCTTCGTCAGCGCGCTCTTCCAGCGCGACTACTCGATGATCATGGGCACGACGCTGGTCTACGCAACGTTGATAGTGCTGGCGAATATGCTGGTAGATCTCAGCTACGGCTTTTTGGACCCGCGCATCCGCACCCAGGGGTAGCAGTAGGCAGTCGGCGGTCGGCAGGCATTGTGCATGGCGAACTGCCGACCGCTGACTGCCTACCGCCGACTGACAAGGGGTTCTGAAATGGCGACCACCATCAGGAATATCAGGATCGACCAGCGTGAGGCCGCGCTGCTGAAGCGGGCGCCGCGCAGCCTGTGGAGCGATGCGCGCCGCCGGCTGTTGCGTAACAAGGCGGCGGTGGCCAGTGCGATCTATATCGCGATTCTGATTGTGATCGCGATCAGCGCGGCGCTCCTGGCGCCCCACAATCCGATCGAGATCTTCCCCGGAAACTCCTATCGCCAGGCCGCCTGGATCGCGACCAACAATCCGGTGACTAGTGGCAGCCGGCTGTTTCCGCTCGGCACCGACTCGGTCGGCCGCGACGTGCTCAGCCGCTTGATCTACGGGACGCGCACATCGCTGGTCGTTGGCTTCATCCCCATGACGTTCACATTGCTGATCGGCACGCTGATCGGGCTGGTGGCAGGATTCAAAGGCAGGTTCATCGATGGCCTGCTCATGCGCTTCGCCGATATCATCTATTCATTTCCGGCCTTGCTGTTCTTTATCATCGTGATGGCCGCGCTGAAAGAGACCCCCGTGGGCAAATTCATGAACGGGTTTCTGATCCTGTTCGCGGCGCTCTCGCTGGTTGGCTGGGTGGCCGTGGCGCGGCTGGTGCGCGGCCAGGTGCTGGCGTTGAAGGAGAAGGATTTCGTGCTGGCGGCTGAGGCACTGGGCGTGCGCCAGCACCAGATCTTGCTGCGCCACCTGCTGCCGAACTCGATCGGGCCGATCATCGTCGCCGGCGCGTTTATCATCCCCGGCGCGATCATCGCCGAGGCGGTGCTTTCCTACCTGGGAATCGGCCTGCGCCCGGCCACCGACCCCAACGCGCTCTTCCCGGTCAGCTGGGGCACTATGATCCTCGACGGCAAATCGGCGATCGTCGCCCAACCCTGGCTGCTGATCGCACCCGCGGTCGCGATCGGATCGATCACGCTGGCGTTCACGTTTCTTGGCGACGGCCTGCGCGACGCGCTCGA
>DATFXE010000345.1:0-7997 GCA_035258585.1 Roseiflexaceae bacterium
GCGAGCTACCCGCCGCACGCGCACAACCCGCTGATGCTGGCCGAAGAGCGCGCCATGCTTGAGCTGCTGCCGGCCGATCTGCGTCGGCGCTCGGTGCTGGACGCCGGCTGCGGCAGCGGGCGCTACCTGCTTCACGCGCTGCGGCGCGGCGCTCGGCGCGTGCTGGGCTTCGATCTATCGGCCGAGATGCTAGGCCGCGCACGCGCGGAATTGAAAATTGAGAACGAAGAATTGAAAAAGTCTGGTTCAATCGCCAATTTTCAAATGATTCAGGCGAATCTCGTTGCTATGCCCATCCGAGACGGCTGGGCTGAACTGACGATCTGCGGGCTGACGATTGGGCATGTCGAGCGGCTGGGCGCGGCGCTGGCCGAGCTGCGCCGGGTGACGCGGCCGGGTGGCACTATCCTATGCAGCGATTTCCACCCGATCGGGCACGCGCTGGGCTGGCGGCGCGAGTTCTTTGCGGGCGGGCAGCGCTATGCCGTGCGGCATACGCCCCACCTGTACGCCGACTGGCAGCGGGAAGCGAGTGCGCTCGGCCTGCGGGTGACGCGGGTGCTCGAGCCGTACCTCGATCCTGCCGACATCCCCGCCGGTGCGCGCTTCGACCCGGCCGCGCTGCGCGTACCAGTCGCGTTGGTGTTCGAGCTGCTGCGCGAGCAATAGCCGCGTTGCGCCGCCTTTATTCTGAAAAGGGCCGGATCTCTCACCACAGTTGTTAGCCTGTGTCGGTCTGGTGCGTAACATCAGAGTTCATCGGGTTTTTGGTTCGCCGGCCGGCGAACCAAAAACCCGGTGGACACGAAGAAGGAAAGTACCGCTGCGGACGGAAGAGTCAGAGCCAGCTACAAGCATCTACTCAGAGGCGTTAGCCTGCCGCATGCCGGCCATTCGCTCGGCCAGCTCGACCAGAATCGAGTCGTCCAGGTCGGCCAGCCCCTGTGCCGCGGCGCTCTTGTAGAGCTGGTGCGCGGCGCTGCCAAGCACCAGCGGGTGGCCCAGGCGATCCGCGGCGTCGATCACAAACCCGATATCCTTCACCAGAATATGCAGCGCGCTCTTTGGCGGCGTGAACGCGCGCTCGACCATGCGCGGGCCGCGGTTGGAGAAGATCCAGCTATTCCCCGCGCTGTGGCTGATGATCTCGAGCAGCAGCGCCTGGTCGAGCCCCAGCCGCGCGCCGAAGGTCAGCGCCTCGGCCGCCACTGCGTTGTGAACCGCGACCATCAGCTGGTTGATCATCTTGACGGCCTGGCCGTCGCCAGCGCGCTGACCGACATGGTAGATATTCGCCCCCATCACCTCCAGCGCGCCGCGGCAGCGCTCGAATATCTCGTCGGGTCCACCGGCCATGATGCTCAGCTCGCCCGCCGTCGCGCCGACCTCGCCACCGCTGACCGGCGCGTCGAGGTAGGCGATGTTACGCTCCTTTAGGAGCGCCGCTGTCTCTTGCACGAACGCGCGGCTCATCGTGCTCATGCCGATCACGGTCGCGCCCGGCGAGAGCGCCTGAGCGGCATTGCCTGGCTCGAACAATATCGCACGCATCTGAGCGTCGTTGACGACCATGGTGATGAAGATATCGCTGATCGAGGCCGCCTCCGCCGCGCTCTCGGCCGGCCTGGCCCCCTGGCTGGCCAGGGCCGCCACGGCCGCCGGGTTGATGTCGTAGACGGTGCTGGGATAGCCGGCTCGCACCAGATTGGACGCCATCGGCCGCCCCATCACGCCCAAGCCCACGAAACCGATCCGCGGTTTGTCTGCCGTGGTTGGTGTGGTCATCATCGCTCCTCATGTTGACGATAGACGATAGATGATTGACGGCCACGTGTCGTCAATCATCTATCGTCTATCGTCAGGCAAACTGGATGGGTCCTGAAGCATTGATCCGCATACCCGGCATACACCTTGCTCCGGCGCGCCGTCCACCCACAGGTTGCAGACCCAGCAGCGGTAGCTCAGAATGAGCGGTTGGCTAAGCGGGCCTTCGAGTGTCGGCGGGCCAAGCGCCGCACGTAGCTCGGCGTGAGTCGCAGCGCCCAGCAGCCTGGCGCGATCCACTCGGTCGCCGGTGCGCGCCAGCTCTAACAGCATGCCGGCGCTGATGCTATGGCGATCGCGTACATTCGCCAATGCCTGTTGGTCGATCGTGATCGTCTCTTCCTGGCCGGCGGGCGTCGAGGAACCGCCGAACGGCGTCGCGGTCAGCGTGACCGTGTCACCCCCGAAAAAGCCGCCGAAATTGTGGACCTCCTGAACCCGGAATCGGGTCGTCTCACTCATTGTAACGTTCTCGGCTTTTGAACTGCCAGGAGACATCCAGAATCCAATAGTGCGTAGCCGCTAGGCACTACGCACTACCAAAATGTATATCAATCCCATCCCACGACATACGGGCAGCTTGGGCAGGGCGGGTCGCTTCGGCAGCAGAAGCGCTCGTCCTCCTCAGGAGGCGGCGCGGGCGGCTGGCAGCGCTCGCAGTATTCGCGCTCGCGCTCCTCGGCCCTGCGCAGAAAGCGGCCGCAGCGCTTGCAGATAGGGGGAATAGTCTGTGGAGACTCGGCCAATGGTTCGCTCGCGCGATCACGGATCACCTGCTTCCTATTGTACCACTCTACTGCACGAAACAGGATGCGGTGGGCGCCAAAAGAGCTTGATGACCAAAGACCAACGACCAAAGACCAACAACCAGTCGCTACCTTGGTCCTTGGTCGTTCGTCCTTGGTCTACTCGGGATCTGTTGCCTGCAAGCGGCTGACCTCGGGCTTGCCGATCGCGCGGAGGTAGGGGTAGTGGTATCAGGTGCGTGCGGACCTGATGCTGCTGAGGCCCAGCGTCAGACCGCATGCCACCAGCAGGGGCAGGCCGAGATTCCAGCCGGAGTCCCCCAGGCTTAAATATTGGGCGACAGCGAGCCCGACCAGGCCGCCGACTACTCCTAATAATAGATCGGCCAGCTGGAATGCCTCGCGGTGTGTCATATGGCTAACCAGGTAGGCCGTGGCTAAGGCAGCGATCAGAATCAAAATAGCGTACATAGCAACCTCCTAGCGATCTTTTGCGCTCTCCTCCCATGAACGTGAGGTTGTGTGTTAAATTGGGTATGGTGCACGCAAATTCTATACCATCAGATCGCTGCGCTCAACGGCTTGAGCGTGCAAGGTCGCGCACTCAAGTGCTTGACAGCGTGTCATTGCGGTTATGGGAATCTCGGCCCCAACCCGCGATCAGCGGATCTGCTGGGTGGTGAGTGCGCTCTGAAGCCGGCTGCGCACCAGGGCGGCCCAGCCGAGCGGCTCTGGGCGCACGCCTCCATCCTCAGGGTAGTACGCCAGCGCGGTACGCTCGAACAGCTGCATGGTTCGGCGCTGGCCATCGGCAGCCGGCGCTAAAAACTCTTCCGACAGCGGCAGCCCGAACAGCAGCCGGCCATCCTGCCGCTCCCAATACGCGGCGAAAGCCTCGCGTAACGTGTGGCCGGTTTCGGCGAAGAAGCGTGCCCCAGGCGCCTCGCCGACCTGGGCGATGGCGCGGCCTTGTGCGAGCGCGCGCCCCAGCGGAGCGGGCTGAACCAGGTAGGGTGTGTCGGCCTGGTCGGGGTGCAGCTCCAGCACGGCGCGCTCGAAGAACTGGCGCGTGATCGTGCCGTCGGTCTCGGCTTGCGCGAGCGGCGGCCCAAACTGCTCCAGGCCGCCGTGGGCCTTCCAGTAGCGCCAGATCAGCGCCGGCACCATAATGCCCTGCTCCGCGCGATCCTCAGGCAGCGGCATGAACTCCTCCGGCTGCCGCAGGATGGCCTGGACGCCAGCTCGATTCTGCTCGAAGTCCGAGTCGATCCCGTTGAACAGCTCCGGCGTGACCGCCGCGATGCCCAGGCTGCCGGCCCAATCGTGCATGCCGCCGGTGATATTATAGTTCGGCCAGAAGCGGTCGTAGCGATACCCAGTCGCCGCCGCGTAGGCCTGCGCCAGCGCGATCGACGGCGTGTGCTCGCAGAAGGTAGGGAAGACATCGCCGCCATCGGAGTGATAGAAGATCACCGCTGACGCGTCGAGCAGGAAATCGCGAATCAGCCGGCTCTCCGGCTCGGACTCGGGGTATGGCCCGCCGGTGTCGGACTCGATCCCGCGCGCGCCCTCGACGTGGTTGCTCCAGTCGTTCTCGGGGCAGGCATCGAGGTTGGTGTTCATATTGCGGTTCAGGTCGATCCCGGCGGCGTTGAAGCGCGTGCCGCCGGCCAGCCCATCCGGGTTGAGCGTGGGAACGATATACAACCGCACATCCGGCGGCACCTGTTCGGGATGCGCGCGGAAATACTGGGCCAGCTGCGAGGCCAGCTCGTAGGTGTTGGCCTCCGGCCCACCGTGCGTATCGCCGACGAGCGCGAACTTACGCCGGCCATCGCCGATCTTGACGGCGGTGATCGGCCGGCCGGCGCCGGATGCGCCGAGCGTCAGATCGGTCACGCCGGGCGCGGCGCGACCGCGCGCGGCCGGCCAGAGCAGCGGCAGGGCAAGCAGCAAGAGCACCGGCGCGAGGCGACGAATAGAACGCGTATGGAGCATGAAGCAGTGCCTCTAGCCTGAAACTGATTAGCTGGCGCATTATACCAGAGGCGCTCTTTGCTAGTGCTAGGATGATCGGACATACGCAGCGAACGCAGACAAAACCACGTCGAAGTGGCCAGCGCGTATTACAAATAGGGGTCAAAAAGCTATCTGACGAATTTTTACGGTGTCCTACATAACGATGATCATGTTGGGCAATGCTTACAACGGTTGGGCGATCATCTCCCGCATGTTCTGGGCCTGATCGAACTCTATTACGAAGTCCGGGATCATGCGAATATGTCCCGTCAGCAGCGGCGTGATGTGTTTGAGAACCGCCATCTCGAACTTGTAGCCGGCCTGCTTGACCCGCCTCACCGCCGCACTCAAGTGTGAGACGTTCCACACCACGATCATGTTTTGCACCAACAGCACCGACAGCGCCAGCCGCTCCTGCTCCTCCAGATTGTTTTCGCGCATCAGCGCCCGATTGAACGCAAAGATCCGGCGGGTCATCGCATTCTACGCTTCCCCGCGACACAGGCTGCGGTGTATTGTCCGACGCAGTTCGTCGTCTTCCAGATAGCGCAGCGTATGATCGCTAATGCTATCGGTATCCACGGTGGTAATGTCCATGTCGGTCCCATGATTGAGCAACCCAACCAGGACGTGCGCAGCTTCCGGCGAGGAGCAGCGGGTGAACTGTCCAAACAGCCCGGTCAGCTTGTTGGAGACATGCTGGAGGAATAGTCCCCCGCTACCGCGCAGATAGCGCAGATGTAGTTCGGCCCGTACGTTGTTGTCGTAGGTCGCCAACTGCATCCCGTCGAAACCAACCGTCTTTCCATCGCCCCAATAGCGCGCCAGCGGGCTGCTATTGACATAGTTATTGCACAGGATAATGCCTTGCCGCAGGTTCTCGGTGTAGTTGTACCAGCGCTGGGTCCATAGGATCGTCCCGGCCGAGAGCCCCGGTGTGGAGAGCGCCATTTTCGTGGGGCCGACATTCGCGGCATCGCAGAACAGCGTCGCCAGAATATCGCGGCGTTTTTGTTTGGTCGCGCGGGTTTGTTTATCCGCGTAGTGAAGAAAGTTCTCGGAGAGGCCCAGGGTCGCATCGCTATCCGCGAGCAGCGTGGTGATCTTCGGTTACCCCAGCGACGCCAGGAGTTGCTGCTCCAGCTTCCGCAGGTGCTTGGGGAGCGGCGCTTCGGTGATTTTGGGCACCGACCACAGATTGCGCTGTCTCGGCTTTCGCGGCTGTTAGCTGGTTGTGCCGTCCAGTCACTTGATCGCCTATCCTCGGCGCGTGGCCCGCGATCTCACTCGTCCCGCAGTTCGCCCTGATCCCGCCCAGGCAGCGAACGCGCGCCGAGCTGTTCCAGCATCACCAACAGGTCAAAGAATCGCCGCAGTTCCGCGATCTTGCTCTCCGCGATGCGGAAGAGGTCCATTCCAAGCAGTATGAACGGCTTCCCCATCGGCGCTACCCCGTGAAACTCCCCCTGCTGGGTCCCACAAATGGTAAAGCGGACCGCGACCTTGTCTCCTTCCGCAAGCATGTCTTCAATTGTCGACTGCTGGTCGGGCGAGACCCCGTGATGCCAGACCAGGAAGCCCTTGTGGACGTCGAGGCCTGATTGACCTTCAGCATCATTGAGCGTGTAAAACGTGAAGTCGCTGGTGAGCAGTCGCTCAGCTCCGGCAATGGCTGTGTCGGGGGCGGTGGTGTTGGCGACTTCCGCGTAATAGGGGCGGACGAGCGCTTTGTTGTACTCGACTTGCGTCTGTGAGCTGGTCATGGTGATTCCTCATTTGTACGTGATCAAGCCAATACGAAGCATCGCGCAGCAGCGCCTTGTGGTGTGGGAGATGAAGAGCTATTGCGTGGTCGGTAGTCCGGGTCCATGTCGCAGAGATGTTCCCGGCACATCTATGAACTTCCTCGCACCTCCTCGACTTCATGTGGTGAGCACGCGGCGGGCATAGTCGTGAACCGACGTGAGCTGGAGCGGAATGGCCTGCAGCGTCGCGCGCATCTCGATCGAATCGCCGGCCGCGTAGCACAGCATCAGGCCCGCGAAGGATTGCTGCAACGAATCCGCTGCCCCCGCCAGTTGCGCTCGGAGCGCCTCCTCCGGGACATGCTGGACCTCGAACGGCTGGCCACCGATCTCTTCGAAGAGGTGGACCACGTCCAGCGGACTCAGCGCTTCGGGGCCGCCCAGCTCAAACGTAGCGTTCTGCGCGGCCTCATGATCGCGGCACGCCACGGCGAAGCGTGCCACATCGTAGAGCGAGATCCAACTGATCGGGTTATGCCCTTGCCCGTAGATCGTTGCCTTGGCATTCGGGAAGTCAAAGCCGACGAGCGGGCTGAGCCAGGCCTCCACGAAGTAGCTCGGCCGTAGGATGGTGTAGGTCAGCCCACTCTCTTTCAGATGCTGCTCCACGCTGCGCTTGGCGTTTCTGAGGGGAAAGTCGAGGTCGATGTTACCGGAGAACGAGATGTAGATGAACTGGGCGACACCAGCAGCTTTGGCAGCATCAACGAGCTGGATCTGTCCAGCTAAGTCCACGGCTTCGATCGTGTCGTCCGGTTGGCGGGAGACGGTGCTTGTCGCCGACGAGATGACGACCCGCACACCCTGACAGGCGGCATCCAGGGAAGCACGGTCTTTCAAGTCCCCTTCGACGAACTCGACCCCGCAGCGCTTGAGGTTCGCGACCCGCTCTTGATCGGCCGTTGGCCGCACGAGCGCCCGCACTGATTCCCCGGCAGCGCGGAGTTGGCGACAGATCTCACCACCCAAGCCGATCGGGCCAGTTGCTCCGACGACCAGATTCATTGGGATACCTCCTTTGCAGGTAGAGCCGACACTTGCTCAGTACACCGAGCGTGCTGCCGCTACCAGAGCTGCGCCCGCAATCCTAGGCTCCCAAGCATGTCAGCAGCTCCGATGGCCTCGCACGCCACCGCCATCCAGCAGGCCTGCGGCGATCGCGTTGGCAGCGCGACGCTACGAGAGATAGCATAGCAGTGCCAGCGTTACACCAGCGATCCACAGGCGTTTCATGCACGTTTCATGCGGCACATCTCATCGCCGATCCAGCTCGGGGCGGTCTGGCACTGACGCTGCTCGGCTCAACCCGATCTGCGACATGGTGGGAATGGTGCATGGGCGCCGCACGCAGCACTCTGTGGGCTACCGTCGCGTTGGGCAGCCTGGACCGAACCTTGACGGTCGTGCGCCAGCGCGTGTATCATGGCAGCTGCCGTAAAAGTTATCATTGTCATCGTCGGGCAGGTTGGGTATGTGCGGGGCGCGGCCGGTATCACTCCCTGGCAGGGTGGTGGCTGCGTAGCCCACGCGCAGGGAGGCAGGATATGACCCCGACCCTGCACATCCAGCTCCTGGGTCACTTTCGCCTCACCGCTGATCAGAC
>DATFXE010000346.1:0-8973 GCA_035258585.1 Roseiflexaceae bacterium
TGACGGGCGCTTCGCCTGGAATGCCTTCGCCTTTGACCACACCATTGCCGCGCGGCTCGACGGGGTTCATCAGAAAGAGCCTGTACCCCATACTATCCGGTATGCCGTAGGCGACAATCGGATCGACCTGACCCTCGACGATGGTGCGAAGAGTTCCCTTTGGTGGGCGACCAAGAACGAGTGGCTCGGGCTGCTCGACGTCGCCGGTCTCCAGTTAGAAGCGCTGTACGGCGGCTTCGCCAGGGAAGCGTTTACTGACGATAGCCGGGAATATGTGTTCGTTGCTCGCCCTTGAACTCCGGCGGGCGGTCTTCCCACCACCGGCATAGCCCGACTTGCTCCTCGCTCCGCTCGTCGCAAGCGGGTTATGCCGACGGTTGAGCGGCTTGTCTCGTGATGCCCTCCACATCGACGACTCGCGACACATTTGCATCTCTTCTGATGGAGGTACGCATGACGACGCCGACGTTCACGCCCGCCACCCCGGTTGACCAGCGCGACGCCTTAATTGCGCTCAATGTGGAATATTTATCCTGGGCCGCTGCCGAGGCCGAAACCTCCTTCGGCATCACTCCACAGGCCGCTATCGGCATGACGATCGCTGAGTACGTCCCGACCCTGCTCGATACGATCTGTGGCGACCCGCCGCCCCGTGGCATCTTCTACCTCGTCAAAGTCGACCATCACGTCGCGGGCATGGGCGGTTTCCGCTGGAGCCGCCCCGGCGTGGCGGAGATCAAGCGTCTGTATGTCCGTCCGGACTACCGTGGGGGCGAAACTGGGCGCGACCATCATGCAGCGCCTGCTCGCTGATGCGCATGCCTTTGGCTACGAGCGTGTCCAACTGGACACGGGTCCCTTTATGCCTGCGGCGCAGAAGCGGTCATCGAATCGGCTGATTGCAGTCATCAGTTTGGCGCCTCCATCGCATCAACTTCCACCACATCGCCGTGCGCGGCCACGAGCGCACGGCCGAGGTCGCTAGCCATGATTGCGCCGGCGTCGTGCATTGGCCGGGGGTCATTCATCGTGGCCCATGCGAGGGGCGTGCTGCTGGCATAGGCGCCCCTCCAACTGGGCGCGCCGTCGTCGCCGACTGGCCAGCGCCGGCTGTAGGTTGTGCCATCCCGAAAGCGCAGCTCCAGGCGCACGAACGGTCGGGTCAGTGTCGATTGCGCCGGCGCCGCCACTGGCTCGACAATCCGTTCTTGCTCGGTCATGCGCCAACCTCCCGTTCCCGCTCATGCAGTCACCGAAGTTGTCGCCGCGCGCGTGGCGCGGACCCGCCAACGCCGACGGCGCGCTCGATGTCTGGCGCAGCTTGTGGCTCCGGTGTGTACGTTGGGTCGACGACCATACGCGCCGCGTTGCGGCAAGCGATCGACCGCCGCAGTTCGCCCCCTCGCCAGCGGTTCTCAAGTATGAGCGCATTGAGAAAGGCCTGGTTGCGCGCCGCCGCCTTCTGCGACCAGCCCGGCTGCAGCCGCTGCTGCGCTTGTGTGCTGATGCCCTTGCCGATTCGGATCGCCGTGCCCATCGAGAAGCCCTCGGTGAGCGGGCTGCCGAACCAGCTGGAATACGTCACGTCGAGGTGAATGAATTTGGCGCTGGCCACATTCGTGTGCTGATCCAGCGGCGGCTCCTCGACCGGACGCTTGTGATGAGCGTTCGAGATGCTGCGATCGAGGTGGAGCACGACGCGGCTATTCCGCTCTTTGCCATGCTCGACCGCGCTGACGTGAGCGAAATCGAACATCTCGTGCGGGTGCTTCGGGAAGAGTTGAATGCATAACCTACCTCACAGAAAAAGCGGCAGGAAGCCGCCCTCTTCAGGGCGCGGAGGAATGCCGTGCTGCGTTCGGGTTGTATCAGGCTCATGACAACTTAGCGTGCAAGGAAGGGTTGCCAACACACATACGACAAACGACGGATGGCGTGATCCACTTGGCATAGGTCATGGTTTCAAACGTCACGACATACAGATGCAGATTGTCCTGATGTACGCCGCGAAACACCCGTAAGGGGCTATGGCTCTCTGGACCATTATCGAGACTGATGACCAACGTTGTGATCTGGGCAAACCGAGGCTGGACGTGTTTCCACCAATTTACTGGCAATCGTCCGCTCAGTCGGTAATTCGCCATCGCTGTAGCCCTTCTGGGCAATCAGTTGCCGACGAACTTCGGCAGCAGTCAGACGGGTATATAAGCGATTGGTACGGAACTGTGGGTCGGCTTGGCTCTGGCTATCGACAATGGCTCGAATATCGGTCAATAAGGTGGGCAGATGGTCTTCAGCGCGCTTGCGGCCACGTGCGGCAACGTTTTCCAGACAAATGACGCCGCACTCAAGTTCACGCATACCTTTGCGAATAGTTTCGCGGTTCCAGCCGAGTTCGCGTTCGGCACGGCGGTGGCCGCCCGCGCCGAGCTCTCTCACTGTCCGCGCCATAAAGAGACGAGGAGCACTACCCTTCAGAGATTTGGCAGTTTCGGTGAAGAGTGCCTTGAGCGAGTCGGTCAGTTCCACAGGTGTTCCTCCGAGAGCGTGTATCCACATCACATGATACACCTCCTGGGATGATCTATTTCTACCGAGTCCCTGAGAGATTGTGGCCGGATGAATAAAAACTAACTAGTGTTGGATGCTGCTTCATGCTATACTCAATCAACTTCTTTCGCTTCAAGTCCATACATAAGTCGGTAGCTCGTCGGGGGAGAGTTCCGGATGAGGGCTACTTCTCTGCGCTCGCTAGCCCGCACGAAACTTGCGCGATAGCTATCAGGCTGGCGCATCGTACTGTGCCAGATGGGCTACTCACCGCAGTACAGGCTTTGTCGTGGGGTATTCGAAAAGGATCGATATGCCTCGCTCCACAGATGGCCGACATTTGCTTTACCCTGCGCTCTGTTTGGCGCTCCTGCTGACGATCGGTCTGGCGCTTCTGCCGCGCGTCGCTGCTGCCGTGAAGCCAAACCCGGCCATCGCAGCGTGGCAGCGCGCCCAGCAATCCGGCGCCTACAACTTCAACGCCGATATCACCCAGTCACGCACGCCGCGCCCGCTCGCGAGCAATATTGGGCAAGCCAGCCAGGCCGAGGAGCTACGTCTGGAGGGGAGCACCGATCTGCGCGCGCATACGATGAGCATGCGCCTGTTCAGCCAGGGCGGCAGCACGCTTATTCCATCCAGCGGAATCGAAGTGAAAGTCGAGAACGATACCGCCTTTGGCCGCCAGGGCGATGGCGCCTGGCAGCCGATCGACAACGCCGCTGGCCTATTCGCGCCAGACGGCGATTTTCTGACCTACCTGGCCGCCGTGCGCGATCTCGCCCACGCCGGCGACGACACGCGCGCGGGCATCCACTACACCCGCTACACCTTTCGGCTCGACGGCCCAGCCTTCGCCGCGCATATGCGCGACCAGCTGCAGCAGCGGCTGCTGGCCAGCGGCAAGCTGCCGCCCGGCGCGTCGCTCGACATTTCGCAGCAGCTCGCGGGCATGTCGGGCACCGGCGAGCTGTGGGTGACCGACGACGGGCTGCCGCTACGCCAGGCGCTGCATCTGACGCTCCCCGACCAGCAGAGCGGCGAAGTACACGCAGAGGCCACCGTAACGTTCTCGCACTTCCGGCCGATCGCGCCGGCCGCTTCCGCCACGGCGGCCGGGCTGGCCGATTGGCTAGCCGGCCTGCTGCCGACCGCCTACACAGGGCTGATCTTTGCCAGCTTCGCGCTGCTGCTGATCCTCAGGTGGCGCTCGCGCGCGCTGCAACGGGCCGTGGCCGCCATGCTCGCGCTGGGGCTGGCGTTCGGACCGTTGCTCAGCGATCTGAAGTTGGCGGCGTTCCAGAGCGCACAGGTGGCCCAAGCCGCCGAGCAGCACCAGCAGCAGCAGGCCGTCGAGCAGCAGCGCGCGCTCCTCAGCCCACCCCAGGATCTCGATCCGCACGCCAGTCTGCTCTACCAAGCCGCCCAGGCGCCTCGCGCGCCTAGCCTGGCAGCGCCGGCGCCCCAGGTGCGCCAGCAGTCGCAGACCTCCTGCGCGCCGGGGCAGTTCCTGACCGAGTTTTTCAATAGCGAGGATCAAACCGGCGCGCCGATCGCGAGCGCGTGCCAGCCAGGCATCGACGCCAGCTGGGGCGCGGGCGCGCCCGCGCCAGGGGTGAAGGCGCAAAGTTTCTCGGTGCGCTGGACCGGCATGCCCACCTTTACCTTGTCCGGCTACACGTTTACGGGCACTACCGCCACGAGCGCGGATGGGCTGCGCATCTTGCTCGACGGCGAGAAGATCATCGACCAGTGGACGACCCACTCCGCGACGACCTATACCGCGACCCTGGCGATCGCTGCGGGCTCCCACGACCTGCAAGTATCCTACGCGAAAGGCGGAGCGACGGCGGCGGCGCGCCTGGGCTGGCAGACCAGCGGCGACCCGAACGACGCCGACGGCGACGGGCTGACCAACACCCAGGAGCAGATGATCGGCACCGATCCGACCCGCGCCGATACCGACAACGACGGCCTGAGTGACTATGCCGAGGTGAAAGGTTTCACGCTGGGCGGCCAGCGCTGGTACACCAACCCGCTCGAAGCTGATACGAACCGCGACGGCATCGGCGATGGGCTGGAGTGCTCGCAGACCGGCCAGGGCGCCCAGGCCGCGCTGAGCTGCCCCGACACCAACGGCGACGGCGTGCCGGATGTGTTCGATCGCGACAACGACGGCGACGGCGTGCCCGACGCGCTCGATAGCTCGCCGGGCCAGCAGTCGCCGCCGACCTTCACCAGCGCCGCGCCGATGACCTTGCGACTCACCAGCGTTCAGCCCAACACCCCCGCATTGGTCGATTTCCAGCTGCGGCCGACCAACCCGCGCCACCTGTGGTACGCCTTCGACGTGCTGGACTGGCCGCAGGGCGACACCCAAGGGACCATCCAGGATGTCGACGGCAAGACCTTCGCGGATGTCTGCCGGCAGGACCCCACGTGCGTGCCGGCCGACAACGACGCCAACGGAGATATGAAGCTCCTGCCGATGCTGGAGCTGACGATCCCCGGGCTGCCGGCCGACGCAAACGCCTCCGACGCCGCGACTCCGCCCAGCGCTGCGCAGCTGGCGGCTGCCAACCTGCCGCCGCTGGCGATCCTGCGCAGCAGCGCGATCAGCGTGCGCCGGCTGGTGCCGAATGGCTCGACCTTGGCCCTGTATGTGCCGCTGCAGCTGATCGCCGACCCGGTAACCGGCAAGCGGGTGGCCTTCGAGGCGCACGTGCCGTATCTGCCCGGCGCGGCCTGGGGTGCCGACCAACAGGCTCGCCTGGTCTGGGCCATCCAGATGCTGACTGACAGCTGCCGGGCCGACGGCTACAGCAGGGACAGCCACTGCTCCAGCTACGACCCGCAGCAGCTCGACGTGCCGCAGATCATTCAGACATATAACGACTCCTGGCGGCTCACCGGCCTGCACGTGCGCGAGGATCACGGCGTCGACGCCGCACTGATCTACGAGGACCCGGCGGTCGACCCGAATCTGAAGGACGACGCGGCGCTGGCGCTGCTGGCGCAGGGCCTCGATCGCTCGTTTGGCGCCGGCGACAGCGGGATCACCCCGGCCGAGCTGCAGCGCCGCTTCGACCACCACGGCAACAGCACCGTCAGCCCGTCCGAGCGCTGGGGCATCCCAAACATCCTGGGCGTGCAAATAAAGCACTACGGCGACCAGGATCAAATGGCCGCCAGCCTGGCCATGACCGATACCCAGGCGCTGCTGAACCAGGTATTCAGCGGCGCGGTGCAGAGCGACCCGACCCTCATCCCAACGCTGATGTTCGTGCGCGACGCCCGCCTCCGCACCGCCAACCTGGATAGTGTGGGGCGCAACGCCAGCTGGGCAGGCACACAGTTGACGATCGATATGCCCACCAGCGGCGCCAACGCCATCCCTGGGCAGACCCAGCGGATCTTCAGTTGGGCGCCATTCCGCTTCCAGGGCGGCGCCTGGCAGGCTGTCTCGCCTGGCGAGTATAGCCAGGAGCTGGATCGGCGCTACCCGCTCAGCAGCTTTAGCGGCGCCAACGGCGACCCGCTCGGCCAGCAGAACCTGCTACAGCTGTTCTACCTGACGCTGTCACGCGGCATAATTTCCACGACGGTGGATGGCGTGTCGGGGGTGAGCGTCCCCGATAGCGACCTGGAAATCTTCGGGCGCACGCAGGCGGCGGTTGAGTTCGGCGCCCGACTGGCGGAGATCGCCCAGGGCATGCTGCTGGACGGCCGGAAGCAGTTTGTGGACGCCCTTGCGCAGGGCGACTCGCCGGAGCGCGTGGCGGCTCGAACGGCGGCGCGGGCAAAGCTGCGCGTCGCCGGCATTCGCGGGGTTTTCGCGATCACGTTTGGGTCGCTGCTAGCGGCCTGGCAGACCTCCGCGCAGACCGAGCGTGGCAAACAGATCACGGTGGGAGTAATCGGCGGCCTGGCGCTCACGGTCGAGCTAGGGCTCGCGGTGAAAGAGGCGATCGACAAGGCCAAAACCCCTGGTGCGCTTAAGGCCGCGATCCTGACAAACGGCCTGGAAGCCGAGGCGCGCGGAGCCGCCGCCCTGACAGTGGTAGTCACCGCTGCGCTGAGCGTGGTCGCGGTAGCGCTGTTCGCGACCGAGGTGGCCAAAAACCATATCAGCGCCGGGAGCGTTGAGTTCGACCAGCTGCTGGCCTACACGATCGCCACGGTGATCGTGCTGGTGCTGCTGGCGGTGATCTCGCTCATCCCGGTGATCGGCCCGATTGTCACCACGATCATCGCGCTGGTCGATTTCTTCCTGGGGCTGTTTGGCCAGCCGACCTTCACGCAGCTGCTGACCGAGGGCGTGTTCAAGGCGCTCTACGCCTACGAGGTGATGGCTAGCCCAACCGTCGACGCCGGCACCCTAAAGATGAGCTTGGCCGATCCATCTCAAGGTCTAGTGGCCGGCAATACGCTGGTCTTCTCCATGCCGATCACCAGCACGGTCACGCGCCAGCGGCCATCGAGCTGGCAGGGCAAGGCGTACAGCTGGAAGTATACCGATCACAACCTGTACGACTCGACCCTGGGCTATAATCTGGATGTCCAGGAGAACCGGCCGCCGGCCGACCGCGGGAGCATGCAGAACATCTGGCAGCCGACCAGCGACTCCGACACGATCTCGGCCACCACCACCGTGACCCACGGCACGCTGCTTGACCACCCCGGCATCAACCAGCAGCTGCCGCTGGTGTTCAACTACGGCTACGCGCTGCCGGCGCTGGAGTGCTGGACGGTGCCGGTGCCGCCGTTCTGGACGCCGGTCATCCCGGTTTGCTACGACCGCACGCTCAGCGGCGGGGACAAGAGCGACATCGGCCAGAGCATCGTGCTAGACGTGCTGCCGTCGTCGCTGGACGGGTTTATGCAGCTGGCCGACCACGGCAATGGTGGCCTGAGCTTGGCCTGGGACCCGCACTTCCCAGCGCTGCCCGACGCCGACAACGACGGCCTACGCTCCGTCGCGGCCGGCGGGATCGACCCGAACGACGCAACTCCCGACGCCGACGGCGACGGGCTGCCCGACACGTTTGAGATCGGCCAGCGCCAGGCCGGCCAGGGCATCTCGCCGGTGTCGCCCGATACCGATGGCGACGGCCTGAGCGACGCCCAGGAGATCGCGCTCGGCACCGATCCGGCCAACCGCGACACCGACGGCGACGGCATCCCCGATGGCCAGGAGGTCTACCACCAGGCCTTCAGCGGCGGGCGGCTCCAGCCGTTCATGGCTGGCGGCTGGGATGTGCCGATCCCAGGCGATCACGGCGCAGGCCCACTGATCTACCACACCAGTTCAAACCCGCTCACGCCCGACAGCGATGGCGACGGGATCGGCGACGCGGCCGAGCGGCAGCTGGCCACCCAGCCGGTGCCGCAGCCCGGCGCCCCCGACCCGCGCCTCGACAGCGACGGCAATGCGTTCAACCCGCTGGTCGCCAACCGCTCGCCGATCACCGTCAGCGTGGCCGCCAGCCGCGCGGTCGTGCGCCCAGGCGCAACGCTTGTCTACACCAGCACCGTGGCGACCACTCAGGCACTGACGAGCAGCCTGCTCGACGTGGCCGCGCCCGACGCGCTGGGCGGGCAGCAGCCCCCGGCGCTGCTCGCATTTGGCCCGGCAACGCAGACGCTCACCCAGGCGATGGTGCTGACGGCGCAGCCCGGCGCGCTCGACCAGGCTGATGCAATCACCAGCACGGTGCGCGCGTTCCTGCCGGACGCCGGCCCAGCCGATTGGAACGCCAGCTTGGAGCCGCAGTCGCGCCTGGGCGGCTTCACGCGCAACGCCCAGTTCACCCGGGCAGCGGCCTCACAGCCTGACCGCCCCGACAGCTACCTGCTCTCGACGCTGACCTCGAATGCCGCGCCCAGCGACCCGATCCAGGGCAGCCAGGGCGACATCTGGCTCCACGACGCGCGCGGCGGCGGCGCGACAACCGTCGACATGGATCAGAACGACCGAGCCATCTTGCGCGGCGGCCACGCGCCGACGGTGACGTGTACGGATGGCGGCTGCCTTACCGTGTGGGATCAAATCGAGAATTGCAGCACGATCTCATTCGACTCGCTCACCGATAACTTCAGCAAGAACGGGCAGTTTGCGAACCTGGCGGTGTACCTGTTCAACGACCCCAGCCAGCAGAATACCAGCCAGGCGACACTCGTCTGGGCCGGCGGCAACCTCGCCAACGGCAGCACCTACGCGTTCCCGAGGTCGCTGAGGTTTTGCGACAGCACGCGGATCGAAGTATGGTACTGGGGCAGCGGCACTGTGGAAAGCCCAGTGCCGAGCGACTCGCTTGGCACGTTGACGATCAGGCCAGCGGATGTCGGCGTAGCAACGCACCGGTTTGTGAACAGCGACCCGAACCACTGGGCCACGCTGAGCTACTCGATCGCCGCCAAGCC
>DATFXE010000347.1:0-11271 GCA_035258585.1 Roseiflexaceae bacterium
GCGGGTCGGCTGATCCAAACGAGCTTGCACGCCGATTGCTGATATTGCGAGGGGATCTCCTGGTGCATACGCCACGCGCCCAGGCGGCCGATTCCAGCTATCGTGAGGCGTTGGCGCTATCCCACACCACCGACGACCGCGCGTGGATCGTCTTTCGTCTCGCGCTCAGCCTGACACAGCGCGGCCAAGCTGGCGAGGCGGTACAGCTATGCCGGCAGATGGCGGCCGAACTGCTGCCGGGCGAGGTCATGGCCCTGGCTCGGCTAGGCGCCGCCGAGAGCCAGGCCCACCTGCTACTCACTGATTACGCCGCTGCAAGCGCTACAGCGCTCCAAGCGCTGGACCTGGCCGATCGGATCGACGCCGCACATACGCGCGCGGCGAACGAGGTGCGCGCGCGGGCGCATCGCGTGCTAAGCGTGATCGCGCACTATCGACAGGATCTCGATGCGGCGCTGGCGCAGCTCCGAAGCGCGATCCGATCCGCGCGCCTGGCCGATGTACCGGAGCTGCTGTGGCGCTACGAGCTGGACGAGGCGCGCGCGCTGTACGCGCGCGGCGAGCTTACGGCACTGCTGGCGCGCTGTGATGAGCTGCTGCCGCGCCTGCAGGCCACCGGCGATAACTACGCGGTCGCTCAGCTCTATGGCTTGATAGCGCTTGCCAAGATCGTGCGCGGCGAACTTCTCGATGGTCTGGCAGCGGCCGAACAGGCCTATGCCACGCGCGAGGAGATGGGTGACGCACACGGCCTTATGACAGCCAGTAACCATCGCACACTCGCGCTGATCTACCTTGGCCGCATAGGCGAGGCCCACGCGCTGATCGATCATGCGCTGCTCAGTCACGAGGCGACCGGCGATATGCACGATCTGGCGTATACCCTGGATAAGCTGGCGATGGTCCAGATGTTGGAAGGCGATGGCCTAGCCGCACAGGCGACTCTGCGAGACGCGCTGGAGATGCCGGCGACGGCTAGTGACGCAAAGCTGCGCGCTGATTTGCGGCTCGATCTGGCTATCGCCCTGATTATGGAAGGCGCGGTCGAGCAGGCGCGCCAGCTGCTGGCGGAGCAGCCGTTTCAGGATGACTGGCAGATCGATCTCGATCGCCGGCTGGTCGCCGGCCTGATCGCCCTGGCCAGTGGCGATCAAGCGCTGGCACAGGCGGAGGCCGCTGAAGTCGCGGATCGGGCGCGCCAGTCCGGCTATCTGCTGCATGCACTCAAGGCCGCCCAGCTGGCCGCTGCGGCCGTTAGCCCGCCACCACTAGCGCGTTTTCCGCGCCTACTGTGGGTCGTCGAGCCGCGCTGAGGCGGCGCTTGCTTTCACTGCGTCGGCCAGCAGAGAGTAAGCAGCCAGCCACGCGGCCTGATCAGCTGGCGTAAACTGGTCCTCCAACCCCTGCCGAATCGCCCAGATCAGCGCAACGCCGACGGTGTCGTAGTGCTCGTCGCGCGCGCCGTAGCCGATGTGCGCCAGGGCGAGCGCTCGTAGGCGCGGCTGCAGCGATTCGAACTCGCTCAGATGATCGACCACCAGTGCGATCATATCCATGAGCTTGCGGCTCTGCGCGACCATATCGTTATGAAACAGCGGCCGCAGCTCTGGGTTCAGCTCGAACAGCCGCCGGTAGAACAGAGCCCCGATCGTCACGTGGATCGGCGCAATCTTGTCAAACGTCGCTTGAACCAGCGCGATTTGGTCGGGTGTCATGGCGGGTCACCTCATATGCAGAGGCTATAATAACATAGGTTGCCCGCACTAACGGCACCGAGGTATTGCGCTGTTTGCTTGGCCTGCGGCGCAAACGAAGAAGCTGGATGGCGACGCCATCCAGCTCCGTGCCGCCCGGTTTCGACTGGCCTCCGAGCGATACCCATCCGTTCAATCAGCGCGAAGCGAGCTAGTACGTTTTGATCCGGCCGCCGACCGCCTGGCGCACTGTGCCGATCGCCTTGCGCGCGGTGCCGATGTAGGCGGTATAGACCGCGGCGCGGCCGAGCATCAGCGGGGCAGCGATCAGCAGCATCAGCACCGCCGGCACGAACCAGATTCCGCCCAGCGGCGGGAAGCCGCCGTTGCCCAACCAGTAGAAGATCAGGCCGCCGCCGAGCAGCGTGTTCATGAGCGATACGTTCGAGCGCCCTGGCATCGGGTTGGCGATCAGGTCGCGCAGATTCCCCAGCACGAGCAGCACGCCGACGGCCAGCGCGAAGTAGCTCTCGAGACTGGCCCTGAAGAACCCGGCCAGCAGCCAGATGCCGAACAGGATCAGCACGCCGATACCAATATACAGGTACACCGGTGGGATGCCCGAGCCGCGCCGGTATGGTCCGCTTCCATATGAGTTGCCGTTGCCGTTGTACATCACAGCCCCCTTGTGTGCGCCTTCGAAATGTCTTGTGAGTGTGACGACAGGCCGAGCGAGATTGTTGCGGTGGAGTTAGGAGTGAAGAGTGAAGAGTTCAAAGTTAGAGGCGCCGGCTCAACTCTTAACTCTTCACTCGCAACTTTGAACTATTCCTCGAAGATCGCCTTGACCCTGAACATCCCATCGCGCTGATCGGGCGCGTTGGCCAGCACGTCCTCGCGCGGCAGCGACGGGCGTGTCTCGTCCTCGCGCATCACGTTGAACAGGTCGGTGACCTGGGCGGTCGGCGCGACATTGCTGACGTCGACTTCCTTCAGCATATCGATATGGTCGAGAATCGCCGAGAGGTCGGTGCGCATCTTCTCCAGCTCCTCGGTCGAGAGGCGCAGCCGTGCCAGGTGGGCGACATGCTCTACTTCTGCGATCGTGAGGGCCATTGCTGCTCCTTGGTGTTACAAAACGTCGCCAGCGTATCCGTTGCTGCCTGTAGCTTAGCGGATCGGCGCGAAAAACGCAAATGTCGCGGCGGGTAGCGACGGCGGGATGCGAACGAACATGAATGCATCACTTGTCTTTTCGCGCTACGACGATAGACCATAGACGATAGACGGCAGACGATCGCAACATCGTCCATCGTCTACGGTCTATCGTCCTCCGAAGCGCAAGAGCGATATATTTAGGAGTTACGCAGTTGGGAGGTTTGGAGGGCAAAGCCCTCCAAAGAACTCCTCTTTCCGCCCACCCGTTGCGGCAAAGCCGCCACACCTAGGCGAAAATGAAGGTTCTCGGGGGCCTGCGGCCCCATCTACCCTCTGGGTGACCCCCGCTAAAACGCCAACAGCGTAAGTCCTAATATTATTGCCTCGGCGTCACAGTCGGCGCGGCGGTTGGCGTGCCGCCAAGCGTCTGGGTAGCGGTAATCGGCGCGGCCGGCGCCGCTGTCTCATTGGGTGGCACGGATGGGGAGGCGGCAGGAGTTTCTGTAGCGGCTGGCGCGGTCGGCTGCGGTGTAGGCGGCCGGCGCAGCGTCAGCGTGACTTTTGGCGGTGGCTCGGCCAGCGTGACGCCAGGCGGCAGCTGGAAGGTGGGGGCGGCCGCGTAGGTGCCCTCGGCAAGCCCGCGTGCGGTGACGATGCCCTGCAGCGCCCCCGGATCGAACGCGTCCAGCGCGGCGGCGTTCCCGGCCAGCTTGATCTGGATGCTGGTTGGCGAGAGTGATACCAACAAGCCGTCAGGGATATCCGTCACCTGGACCGGCGCGGGGAGCGTGAGCTGGAAAGGGCGATCGATCGGCTGGATCTGCACCTGCACTGTCGCCGCCTCTGGCTCGCCGGAGGCCAGGCTGGTGTTCGCCGGCACGCGCAGCGCCACCGTGCGCGAAATCGCCCCAGCGGCGCCGGCGATATCGACGTCGAAGGTCTCGATGCTCTCGATCGCGTTCAGCGCATCCGAGCCCCCAGTCAGCTGGATGAACTGTGGATCGACCGACACGCTTCTGACGATCTGCCCGCTGGCTGGAACGCCGACCAGCCGGGGCACCACCGGCACGCGCTTGATCCCGGCGCTGGAGGTGATGGGCACCAGGACGTTCACCGACGCCGGCTCGGCTGTCACGCCGGCGATCACCTGACCATCCTGCGACAGCAGTTCGACCGGCCGCGTCGAGCTATAGTTTCCGGTCAGGCGATCGATATCCGCGATCACGCGCGCCAGGCTGACGCGTTCGGCGCGGCTCTGTGGCCCACGGACCTGGACACTATCCAGCGGCCGTCCATCCCTGGTTATGCTTGGCTTGCCGCGCTCGAAGCTGAATGGCACATTGCCGGTGACCTCGACGGTGAGGGGCACAGTGCGGATAATCTCCTGCTCCAGCCGGAAGGAGAGGAAGGCCGGATCGGATGTGAGAGTCAGGCGCCCCAGGCCGGAGCGATTGCGCTCGACGATCACTGGCACATTGCTATGCTCTCCGGCTGCCAGCCCGGTCAGATCCACAAAGGCTCGAAAATCGCTCTGACGCACCGTCTGGAGCGTGGCCTCATCGCTCTCGACCGAAATATCTACGGTCGGGCGATTCGCTTTCGGCAAGCCTTCCTTATCCACGATCAGCAGCCCCGGCGCCAGCCCGTCGATATCCACCGGCACGCCCTCGAAGGCGCTGCGCTGGTCGGGGTTTTGGGTAAATGAGACAAAGACCCACAGTGCGAATGCTAGCCCTATCGAGAGCAGCAGCCGCAGCCCTTGTGCGCGGATTGAAATCACTTTCCGGCCTCCTCCAGCGATATCTTGAGCAGGCCGGCAAGCATATTGCGCAACCGCGCCTCGTTGAGGTAGCTGACCATGCGGCCATCGTTCATGATCGAGATCGCGCCGGTCTCTTCCGAGACCACCACGGCGATCGCGTCGGACTGTTCGGAGATCCCTTTGGCCGCGCGATGGCGAGTACCATAGCGCCGCTGGCCGCCGACATCCTCGCTCAGCGGCAGCACGACATTAGCTGCCAGAATGCGGTTGCCGCGCAGAATCACCGCCATATCGTGCAGTGGCGAGTTTGGGTAGAAAATATTGAGCAGCAGCGGAACCGCCAGTCGCGCGTCGATGATCACGCCGCGGTCGGCATAGTCCTGCAGGCCGACCTCGCGCTCGATCACCATCAGCGCGCCGACGCCTTGCTGCGAGAGCTGCTGGGCCGCCCGCGCCACGCCGTTGATCGTCTCGATCAGCTCGGAATGATTGCTGCGGCCGAAGGGATGACCAAATAGGTCGTTGGTGCGCCCAAGATTCTCCAGCGCGCGCCGCAGTTCGGGCTGAAACAGCACGGGGATGGAGACGATCAGCGCCGGCTGGACGGCGTTGAACAGCAGCCAGCGCAGCGTCGGCAGTGGCAGCAGCGAACCAAGCAGGATCGAGATCGCCAGCACCACGCCGATCCCACGTAGCAGCTGCACCGCGCGTGTGCCGCGGATGGCCCGCAGCAGCCAGAAGAACAGCAGCGCGACAACGGCGATGTCGATCAGCGCTGTGGGATTACTGAAGGGGTTGAGCCGCGACAGAACCCGGTTGATCGCCGTGATCAGGTTTTGAAAATCAGGCATACGAAAATTAGACAAGGTTTCAGAAAGGCAGCTCTGGCTTTTCAGTCGGTAGGGTGGGGTTTGGGGGCGGAGGCTGCGCCCCCGCCCCCAAACCCCACCCTACCCAACCGTCAAGTCGCCACGAACCTTGTCTTATGAGTTAAAAGTGAAGAGTAAAGAGTTTTCCACATCTATAACTCATAACTCATAACTCATAACTCTTAACTCGTCAAGCTACGAACTCTTCAGCTGTGCCTGCTGCTGTTCGTACATGCGTTTAGCGGCCGCCTGGAGCGCCTCGACGCGCTCGGTCTCGATATTCGGCATCTTGGCCAGCCGCCCGTAGATCCGCACGGCCTGCTCGTATTCCTGGCGGCGCATCAGCGTATCGCCAAACAGGAACAGGTTGTCGGCATCGTTTTGATCTAGCGCATAGATCTGGTGCATTTCGGCGATCGCGTTGTCGTAGTCGCGCGCTTGCAGCAGAATACGCACGATCTGCTTCTTCTCGTTGATCGCGTCGGCTGCGCGGCCAGCCAGCGTGTACATGAACGCCAGCCATTGCCGCGCCTCGATGTCGTTGGGCGCGATCTGCACGATCTTGTCGTACAGCGTGCGCGCTTTGTCCTGCTGCCCGAGCGTCCAATGTACCTCGGCGGCCTGCTGGAGGTTGGCTACCGCGTCCTTCAACTGGCCGGCCTTGCGCTGCTGCTCGGCCACCCGGATCAGCCCGTCGACACCTTTGTCGAGGTAGCCACGGCGGATCAATAGCTTGGCCAGCCGGTTGCCGATCGGGATGTTGTTCGGCGCGATCTGGATGCCGTACTCCAGCGTCTCGATCGCGCGGTCGAGATCCTGGCGGTTCTCATAGTGCGTCGCCAGCTCATCCAGCTGCGCCAACGCCTCGTTCAGCTTGCCCTGTTGGAAGTAGACATCGGCCAGCTTGGTGTAGATCGCGCGGTCGTACGGCAGGTGCTGCTTGGCTTCCTGAAGCGCCTGCTCTGCGCCGGCCATATTGCCCGACGCGGCGTAGGCCTCGGCCATGCGCCGCACCAGGTCACCGCGCGAGAGCGGCGTCGAGAAGGGGTAGCGCGCCGCGGGGTCGGGATCTGCCACCCCAGCCCGGCCTGCGACGGCCTGGCCTTTCTGCAGCTGATCGAGCGCCTCGTCGGCCTGCCCCGCCGCAATATGGCTATCCGCCATTGCCTGATGGACCAGCACTGCCGGCAGCATTGGGTCTTCGCCCTCCTCCAGCAGCGTCAGCGCCTGCTCGAATTCCAGCAGCGCGGATGGGTGCTGGCCGGCGCTCTGTTGGATGACTCCGAGGATGTAATGCAGCAGCGGTGCGTCGGCCGCCAGCAGCGCGGCGCGGTATTCCGCCTGCACGGCCGAAAGCTGCTGCGGCTGGTTCTTGAGCTGATCGAGCAGCGTCGCCAGCGATTGCCAGACCGCAGCCGGCTGTTCGGCCATGAGCGCCAGGGTCATGTTGAGGCGCGCGATGCCCGCGAGATCGGCCGGCTGTAGCTCCAGCGCGCGCCGAAACTCGCCCAGAGCGGCCTCGTAGCGTTCGAGCTTGAGCAGCGCCTGCCCGTACTGCGCGCGCAAATTGCCGTTGTTGGGCGCCCACTGCACGCCACGGCGGTACTCCTCCAACGCCTTGTTGGTCTGCCCCATGCGGAAATAGGTCGCCGCGACCTGGCCGACCTGCTCGGCGGCGCCTTCGATCCGCCCATCGTTCTTCAGCAGCTCGGCCAGCCGCGAGCGCGCCTGGATGGTATCGGGTGAAAGCTCGATCAGGCGCAGGTAGACGTCGATCGCGCGCTGCGGCTCGTTGCGAACCATATACGTGTCGATCAGCAGCTGGTACTTGGCGAGCGCGTCGTCGGGCCGGCCCTCGCGCTCGTAGATCTCGCCCATGCGCAGGTGGATCGGCAGGTAATCCGGGTTGAGACGGATCACTTCCATGCAGGCGTCTAGCGCGCCCAGCATCAGCCGCTGCTCGATGTACTTCTCGCTCGCCAGCACATAGCGCTCGCAGATCTCGTCCAGCCCGCGTGTGTCGAGCTTGGTCAGCGGGGCGAAGGCCGGGAGATCCGGCGCCGGTAACGTATCCAGCACCGCCAGCGGGTCGAGCGGCGCGGGTGCGGCCGGCGCGGCGGTGGCCGAAAAGATATCGACACTGCTGGATTCAGCCGTGCGATCGGTTTTCAGGAAATCGGTGATCGGCCGGATCTTGCCCCATGTCTCCGGCATAGTCTCTTCGGGCGCCGGAGCGGGTGCGCTTGGCTCGGGCGCAGTCAGCGCGCCGGTGCCGAGCGTGCGCAGTTTCGCGAACATATTGCGCTCGGTCAGCTCCTTGGCCTTCTGGCGGAATTCGTCGGCGCGCTCCTTGCCCCAGCGCTTGCTGTTGAGGAAGTTGGCCAGCGTCGAGTAGAGCGACGCGGCGCGGGCGATATCGTTCAGTTGGGTGTAGATCCGCGCGGCGCTCTCATACATCTGGATCAGGTCGTCGGATTCAGCCTTGCCGATCGACTGCAGATCGACCAGCCGAATAGTCTGCTCATACTCCTGGGCGGCCTGTGGCAGCTGGCCCAGCTCCTGATAGGATGCGCCAAGCGCGTAGTGCGCCGAGAGCGCGTACTCCGGGTCGGTGGCGGCGCGGGTCAGCGCCTCGGCGGCGCGCCGGTGATCTCCGCGCTCCTGGTAGAGCAGGCCAAGGCTGTAAAATACGTCGCTGCGCTCCATCCCAAGCTTGACCGCGCGCTCGTACTGCTCGATCGCGCCTTCGGCGTCGCCAGCCTCCTGGTGCTTCTGCGCCAGCGAAATGATCTGTTCGATCGCGAACTGCTGCGAGCGCAGCGCCCCGGTCATGCCGGGAGCTAGGGACTGGGAACTAGGGACTGGAGACATATTCCCAGTCCCTAATCCCTGCTCCCCGATCCCCGAACCCGTCACAGCGATCTGGGCGGCGTTGGACAAGGTTTCGTGCAGCGTCGCGATCAGCTCCCTGGCCTCGCGGCTGTTTGGGTCGATCCGCAGCGCGTTCTCGGCATGGGTGGTCGCCTCTTCGATCCGGCTCTGGGCCTGGAGGCGGCGGGCCAATTCCAGGTACTCGGCGGTGGCCTCGCTGGGGCTGCCGGTCTCCTCGATCAGGCGGGCCATACGCAGCCGCTGATCGTCGGCGTCGGGGCGCAGCCGCAGCACCTCGCGCAGCGCCTCGATCGCCCGTAGGCCCAGACGCCGCTCCTGCTGGAGATCGGCCAGCTGCGTATAGGCCGCCACGGCCGCCGCGGTGGTGCCCATGCGCTCGTGGGTGCGGGCCAGGTATTCCAGAAAGAACGGGTTGTTCGGGTCGCTGCCGCGCAGCTCTTCGAGAATCTGCAGCGCCTGCGGGTATTTACCCGTGTTGAACAACGCCACCGCCGCGGACGAGCGGCCGTCGGCGTCCTGCGGAAACTCCTGAAGCGCCCGCACGGCCTGCTTCAGCGCCTCATCCCAATTTTTTTGCCGCGCAGCCTCGCGGCTTTGTTCCATGGCACGGTCGTACAGAGCACGGTTGCCAGCCATCAATCGCCTCCCAGTATCGGCAGCCTGAGGGTAGATCGCGGATCGCGCACCAGAATCCGCAGTAGCATCAACTCTATGATAGCACAAATCGCCAAATGGTGGATGACAAACAATAAACGATGCCGTTGCGGCATCGTTTATTCTCGTTTCGAGTTGCACCAGAGGACATGACTCATGAGGCATCCCGAATGTTACGAGTTGGATCTTTCGGTATTGTGATGCAGCAGATCTCATATGGTTGCGGACGCAGTTTTCCAATCTTCTGCTCGGAGGTGGTCGCTAAAGGCCGCGCAGCGGCCTTTAGCGACCACCTCCGAGCACTTTATTTTGTGGCTGGGAGGGCGTGGGAATGCGCTGCGGCGCATTCCCACGCCCTCCCAGCCACCGTGTTAAATACGGGATGACTCATGAAATGATAGCGTCCCTGGTATGATGATCGCGGCCGGCCGGCCGCGATCATCATACCAGGGGTAAAAGCAGTACCGCTGCGAAACAACCGTTACTACGGCACGCGATTCTTCTTGAACGGGAGAAAAGTGTTAGCCCTGAAACCGCCGCCGCGCGCCATTGGTCGGGTAGCGTTGGTAACGCTGATCCATCGTCAGCCGCCGGTAGTCGCCGGCCTCGATCATGATGTGGTGATTGGAGAGCGCGCGGTCCGACATGCGCGAGAAGATCCGCGGGTCGATGTCTTCCGGCTTGCGGTTGCTGGTGAAGACGGTCGAGAGCGCATAATTGTAGCGGTGATTGACGATCTGGAATAGTTTCTCGCGCGCCCAGGGCGTGGTGTTCTCGGTCCCCAAGTCGTCGAGGATCAACACCTGCACATCACGGATGGCCTCGAAGCGCTCATCGTACTCGACCTCGCTGGATGGCCCGAAGGTGGCACGCAGGTGATCGAGGAGATCTGGTACCACCGCAAACAGCACGCGGTAGTGATTGTTCAGCAGCTCGTTGGCGATCGCAGCCGCCAGGTGCGTCTTGCCCGCGCCATAGTTTCCGAACATGATCAGCCAGCCCTGCGGGCGCTCGGCATACTTCTGGGCGGCGTAGAACGCGCCCTGTACGCCGGGCACCGCCGGGTTGAAGTTCTCGAAGGTCTTATCGGCGAACGGCCCCAGGTTGCTCAGCTCGTACAGCTTCTCGGCCGCGCGCTGGCTCAGCTCCTGCTGCTTGCAGACGCACGGCATCAGCTTGCCGAAGTTCGGGTGTCCGTACGGGACTTCTTCTTTGTAGTAGCCGGCTCCACCGCAGTGCGGGCAGATCGAGTCGCTACTCGGATGTATCGCTGCCGCGGCGGAAGAGGTCGCCGTACGTGCCGTCGAAGTATTTTTCAACATCGATAGGTCGCTCGGCGCGATCCTTCGCATCCTGTCGTCCATTGGCGGCCCACCTCTCCAGTACCTTGCGGATATAGCGCCACGAGCGTGCGTTGGCTCGCACCGCCTCGCGGATCGCGTCCTCGATCCAGTGTATCGGGTAGCGCTCTTCGGCCTCGCGCAGCTCATCGATGAGCAGCGGCGTGACTAGGCCGATGTTCTGCTCGTAGAGCGTGATCAGTGGCGGCCGCTCTTCCGGCAGTGTGCCATTCGGCGCCAGCGCGGCCCCGGCCACGCCGATCCGCTCGGCCCACAGGCGGTTGGCGGCGGTGTTGACCACATACCAGTTGACCGCCCGTCCGTCGTCCGGCAGCACGACATGCAGCAGCGTCGCTCGCCGCACCGCCGCCTCCAGCCCCTCGGCCAGCAGTTCGTCCGGTGGGCGCAGCTTGGAGATCGATCGCAGGCCGCGCCGCAGCGTCTTGTCGTCGGCCAGCTCATCCCAGTTGACGCGCCGGGGCGCCGGGCCGCGCTGACGACTCATGCGGTAGAACACGTGCAGCGTGACTTTCAGCTCGCTCGGCAGCGTAATCTGCGGCAGCACCTCGCTGAACAGCTCCGGCGGCAGGCCGACAAGCTTATCGGTTGTGAAGCCAGTGAATGCCATCGTTAGCACGCTGGAATGTTAGAACGTTGGAACATTCCAACGTTCTAACAATGCTCATCCTCGCTCTTCCACCCGCCCGCTGATCGCCGCGAGCTGGGCGCTGAACTGCTGGGCTTTGCGGGCGCGGCGCGTGAATAGCTTGCGCGCGCGCCAGATCATCAGCCCCAGGATCAGCAGGCCCACGACCCCGACGATCACCTCGGCCCCGAAGTTACGGATCGCCAGATCGCGGTCGGTCGCGCTGTAGAACCGATCGACGACGTTGAACGTATCG
>DATFXE010000348.1:0-5489 GCA_035258585.1 Roseiflexaceae bacterium
CGACTCCCGCCACATCAGCGGCCGTGCCGGTCGCGCCCAGGGGGATGCGGCCGACTCGCTCGGCGCGGATCGCCTCGGCCGGCCGCCCGGTCACGCGCGCGAACTCGGCGTCGACCGCATCCTGCATGGGTGTCTCGATCACGCCGGGGCAGACCGCGTTGACGCGCACGCCGTCGGCCGCGTGGGCCATAGCCAGCGTCTTGGTCATGGCGATCACCGCCGCCTTGCTGACATTGTAGATCGGGTGGTAGATTGTGCTGGCGGTCTTTCCGGCGATCGAGGCGATGTTCACCACTCGCCCACCGCCAATGGCGACCATATGCCGCAGCGCCAGCACGCAGCAGAAGTAGACCGCCTTGGCGTTCACGGCCATCACCGCATCCCAGTGCGCCTCATCGACGTCGACCGGCAGCGCCACGCGCAGGATGCCGGCGTTGTTGACCAGCGCGTCGAGCCTCCCGAACTCGGCCAGCGTGGTATCGATCATACGCTGGCGGTCGGCCGCGCTGGCGACATCGATCGCCAGGGACAGCGCGCGCCGGCCAGCTTCACGCAGCTCGGCCGCGACCGCCTCGGCCAGCTGAGCCTGTTTGTCGGCCACGACGACATGCATACCATCCTGAGCCAGGCGCAGCGCGATCGATCGGCCGATCCCCTGGCCGGCCCCAGTCACGATCACCACCTGGCCGGCGACTGGTAGTTCCATATGGCGTGTATACCTCCGAGGAATCGCTCCCCTAAAGCCACGATAGACGATGGACGATAGACGATTCTACACGTCGTCCATCGCCCATCGTCTATCGTCGTTCGTATTACATCCGAATAGCGCCACAGAACGTTTTAGCGCCGCTGGCGCACCCACAGGCCCATCAGCAGCAGCGCGAACGCCCATGCGGCCAGCGCGAGCGGCGCGGCGCCATCCGCCCCGGTGGTCGGCAGCGCGGCAGGCGCGTTCTGTGCACCGGTTGCGGGCGCCGCTTCGTTGGAGTAGACTTTGATATTGTCGAAGTGCATGTGCGGGGCAACCGCGTCCACATTGCTGGCGATCAGGCCGATGCCGCCCTGTTTGTAGGCCGCGTCGCTGAAGCTGGTCAGCGACTCGCCGTTCAGATAGACCGTGAACTTGTCGCCGATGGCGTCGATGCGCAGGTGGTTGACGTCGGCCTCTTTCTTGACCAGCGGCGAGGCCTTGAACGCGACCAGGTCGCTCCACTTGTTGGCGCCGTCCTGCTTGCGCACACCATATTGGCCGAGGCGTGGATCGATCAGCACCGTGTAGAAGTGTGCGTCGTCCTTGGCGCGCACGATCAGCCCTTGAGAGATATCGCCGGTAAAGTCGTCGCTGCTGTCAAACAGATCGATCTCGATCGTGAAATCGCCGTAGGACTGATGAGGGAACATCGACCAGTGGGTCTCGCCCTTCTTGATATCCTTCAGGTGATACACGCCCGGCGCATGGAAGCCGCGCGAATAATCGCTGGCGCCCTTGTTCTCTTCCAGACCGCTCTTTTTGCCGGAATCGTTGAAATCGTCCTCGTAGACCAGCTTGCCGACCGGCTTGGGCGGCTCCGCCGCACTGGCGAACGCGGGCCAGAGCGCCGTGAGCGCGCTCGCCAGGAGCAAGCCGAGTGTGAACAGTCTTTTCATGGTGTCACCTCACATCAAGAGCATCGAATAAATTGGTTGTCAAACCGAAACTCAATGTCGCCGGCATCAGCACCCCTACGGCTTGCACAGCGGCGCCGGCGCCACCGCTGCGGCGCAGCATGAGCAGCAGCCCCAGCGCTAGGGCCAAGACGACCACACCCACGAGGACCCAGGCCAGCGTTTGGCGCCGCGCCCGCGCGGGTGCCTCGGCGGCCAGAGGAGCCTCAGCTTCCGGCGGCGTTCCGGCCTCTAGCTCCAACTCTTCGCGCCGCAGTTTGATTGTCGGCGGCGCCGGGCGCCGAGCTCGGGCGGATGAGCCGAGGGTCGTACCGGTGGCGGGCGTGACGATGGTGGGATCCAGGGCAGAGTCACGCTGCCGCTCGGTCGCGCCGCTGATCTGCTGGCGCGCCTGCTCGATCTGGCGCTGCGCGTCGAATCTGGCGCGCTGCTGCTCCTCGCGCGCCATTGCCAGCAGATAAGCAGCGTCCTGGAAGTTTGGGTCGAGCGCGCTCAACCGGCTGAGATAGGCGACCGCATCATCCCAACGCCCTTCCTTGAACGCCTGCATGCCGCCTTCGTAGAGCGCGATGATCGTGCGGCGGGCGCGGCTGAGATCGAGTTGGCCGGCCACGCGATCGAGTTCCGCCCCCATTTCGGCGGCATTCTGGTAGCGCTGGTTGGGATCTTTTGCCAGCGCACGCAGCAGCACCTCGTCAAGCACCACCGGCAGATCGGGGTTGATGCTGCGCGGAGGTGGCGGAGCCTCGAACGCATGTTTGGTCCATACGATCATCGGTGTGTCGCCATCGAACGGTACGCGGCCGGTCAGCAGCTCGTACAACACCACCGCGGCCGAGTACAGATCGGTGCGCGCATCGACCGGGAGGCCGGTCACCTGCTCAGGCGCCATATACGCGGCTGTACCGATAATCTGGTTCGACATAGTTAGCTGCTGCTTGGTCTCGTTCAGCAGCTTGGCGATGCCGAAGTCGCTCAGCATCGGCCAATCAGGCGAGGGCATGAGTATGTTTGATGGTTTGATGTCACGATGGACGATACCGCGCTTGTGGGCATAATCAAGCGCCTCACAAATATGCCTCATCAATCCCAGGGCGGTGATCGTCTCCATGGGGTTACTGCGCACATTGCCCAGCGTGCGGCCGTCCTGGACGTATTGGAGCACGAGATAGAGCAAGCCACCCTGATCGTTGTAGTCGTAGATCGGAAGTATATTGTGATGTTGCAAGGCAGCCATCGCACGCGCTTCCCGCGTGAACCGGGCCGTGAAGAGTGGATTGGCATCGTGGCGCAGCACCTTGATCGCCACCATCCGATCGAGCTTCGGCTGTGTTGCCTTGTAGACGGTCGCCATGCCACCGCGTGCGATGACCTCGGTAATGAGATATTGCCCGAGATACTTACCGATTAGTTCATCGCTCATTGCCGCTCCCGCGTGGCTTGCTCGCACCTACACCCTAGCCGAGACGGCGAACCGTCTATTGACCGTTGCGTAAGCAGGTAAAAATGGCTGCTGGGAGGTCTGGAAGGGGCACGCAGAGGGCACTCGGGCCCCTCCAGACCTCCCCAGTGTAGGCTCACAAGGGTAGGTAAGGAAGGGCGCAGCCCTTCCTTATGCCTTTTCTGGTGGTCGTGCTGGCGGCAAGCCCGCCAGCACGACCACCAGAAAAATCTGCTCTGGGGCGGGCTTTGCCCGCCCCCAGGCCCCACCTCTAAAGTGATACCTACCCTTGTGAGCCCAGTGTAGGGGTGTGGGGCGGCGAAGCCGCCCCACACCCCCACCACAAAGTGTCATGTTCGCAAGAACCGTGTCTCAGGCGCACAAAAGTGAAGAGTTACATGCAAAACGCAGCAGCGCCGGTTTTTCGCTTATGGCGTCGCCGCGCAGCGGAAACCAAGCTCGTTGAAACCCACGGTCGCCTTAGCCTCGACCCGATAGATCACCCGTGCCTTGCCCTCGGTCTGCGCCCACGAGCCGCCGCGATAGATCCGATCGTCGGTCGACTTGGCATCCTCGCGACCGTCGGCCGCGTCATACGGGTAGGGCCGCGCCAGCGAGCTGGTCCACTCCGAGACATTGCCGGCCATATCCACCGTTCCATTCAGCTCGGGGGCGAAGCTGCCCACCGTGGTTGTATCCTCGACTTGGGCCTCCTCGGAGTTGACCAGCTTCGGGTCGAATGTGTTGCCCCACGGCCAGTCGGTCTTCTCGCGCGTGGCGCTGTTCCAGCTTGCGGCCTTCTCCCACTCGGCCTCGGTCGGCAAGCGCTTGCCGGCCCAACCGCAGAAAGCATTGGCCTGCTGCCAGGAGACATTGATCACCGGAAACTTGTCGTACTCCGGTTGGTTGGCATACTCCGGGTGAGAATGCGACTGTGGCGATTGCGGCGGCGTGCAGGCTTTCGCCGCCACGCACTCGCGATAGATCGCGTTAGTGACCTCAGTGCGGTCGATATAGAAGTCGGGCAGCTCCAACATTTGCGGTGGCTCGTTGCGGTTGACATTGCTGCCGAGGATGAACTCGCCGCCCGCGATCAGCACCATGTCGCCCTTGGGGTTCTGGCGGGTCTTCTCCAGGCTGGACGCGGGCGGCGGCGCGTCGTTGCTCCAGATCGCCAGGTTGTCGAAGTGCATATGCGGCTTCGGCGCATCCACATTCGCCACGATGAAGCCGATCATGCCGCTGCGGTAGGTCGTGTCATCGAAAGTGGCCAGCTTGGCATTGTTGAGGTAGAAGGTAAAGCTGCCCTCGGTCGCGTCGACGCGCAGCGTATTCACATCCTTCTGCACATTGATCAGCGATGACTCGGTCCATGGGATGAGCTCATCGAGCTTGTCGCCATCCTGCCGGCGCAGGCTGAACTTGCCTGCTCGCGGGTCGATCATCAAGGCATAGTAGTGCTGGCGGTCGCGCACGCGAAACGCCAGGCCCTGCGAGACCGAACCGGTCAGGTCATCGCTGTTGTCGTTCAAATCGACCTGCGCGCTGAAGTTCTGGTGGGCCTGGCGCGCCAAGATCTCGACGCGGGTTTCGTTTGGCGCCAGCAGGCGCAGATGGTAGACGCCGGGTGAGTGGATACCCCGCTCGAAGTCGAGCGCCTTGGGCTGATTCTCTAGCCCACTCTTCCTGGGGTCGGCGAAATCGTCGACATAGACTTGTACGCCGGCTGGAGCCGGTGGCGGCTCAGCCGGCGCAGCGGTCGCTGGCGCCTCGGTCGCTGGCGCCCCGGTTGGCGCCTGGCCGCCGCCCCCGCCGGCTGTGGGCGCTGCGGCCGGGGTACTTTGAGCTATGGTGGTGGGCGCGTCAGCGCTGCTAGCCTGGCCGCTACGCAGAACGAAAAACAGCGCCAGCAGCAGCACGATCGCAACCATAGCGGCGACAACCCAGGCGATCGGCAGGCGCAGGCCTGATGTGCCAGGTGCTGCGGGGGCATCCGCCAGTGGCGACGTACCTGGCCCCTCCTTTCGTCGGGATTCTGTAGCTGCGGTTTCGGCCGGGCGAGTTGCCGGTATCGCCGCAGCTGCCGCATCTCCCTCCAGCGGTTGCGTGGCGGGCCGCGACACGGCGGATGGCGGCTTCGGCTCATCGAGCTGCGGCAGCTTGGTAGTAGCAGGCGCGGGGGCGAGTGCCGGCTTAGGCGGCGTGGTCGTCGCATCGGCGGCGGGCGCAATCATCGTCGCGTCGGTAGCCGGGCGCGGCTGCTGAAGAGAACTCTGGCGGCGCTGGCGCACCAGCTCGATTTGCTGGCGCGCTTCGGTCCTGGCGCGCTCCTGCGCCTCGCGCGCAGCCGAGAGCAGCTCGTTGGCATCTTCGTAGGCGGGAT
>DATFXE010000349.1:0-5857 GCA_035258585.1 Roseiflexaceae bacterium
TAGGCGCTGTATGAGGCTTAGCATATGGCTGCTGAAAAGAGAGCGCGACGGATCTATTCGCTTGCGCCCACCCAGCTCTTCGGCGTCTGCGTGACCGCGTTGGGCCAGCTGAAGGCCACGATCGACCGTCATGATGTCGAACGTGGCGCGATCGTCGCCACGCTTGGTGCGGGGCCGCTGGCAGCAGTAAGCGAGCTGTCACTCGCGCTGCTGCCGCGCGATGATGGTCAGACCGAGCTTGTGGTAACCTGGCGGGCGCGCCGGCGCGCCGGCGACCGCCGGGTGCTTTCGGCGTTTCTGGATTCCGTCGATGCGCTGGCTGGGCAGGAGCGAACAGGTATCATCCGCGAATAACGCGAGCGATCTTCGTGTTATTCGCGTTAATCGTGGATCACCTGGTCACAGTCCACTGCGCTGCGGAAAGGCGGTGCCGCATTGCAACAATCGAACGCCGGCTCATTGGCCTGCACCCGTAGCTGCCGACTGCTCCTGAAGCGGCGGGTGGAACATGAGCCCTAGCCCCAGCCCCGTGATCAGCCCGGCGGCTGTCGCCACCAAATTGTTGAATTCCCATAGCCCAGCCATCTGGCCGGCGAACTCGGCCGCGTACGTGAAGATCAGCCCGGCGAAGATCCGCAGGCCGCGCACCCCATACTGCGGCAGCCAGAGGTCCCCTTCACCAGCGTGGGCGGCGTACAGCAGCCGCGTCAGCAGCAGCCCCAGCACTGTGCCATAGCAGCGCATACAGACGGCCATGATCTGGCTACCGTACAGGGCCACGCCGTGCACCGGCTGCGGGCAGACGAACATGCCCATGGTGTAGACCACGCCGGACACTGTGTGTGGCACAGGCGATTCCCAAGCCTGCAAGAACGGCGCGGCGAGCGGGCCGAGCAGCAGCCCTGCCAGCACCACATCGGCGAGCAGGCCGTGCCAGTGGGCTGGTCGCGGAGTGCGGAAAGAGCGTGCAGCCATAAATTCGGTCCTCCTGTGATCGACATGCCATACCAAGTTCGGTTGATTGCTTACGAACAGCGGGGTGGTTTGGAGGGGCAGCAGGCCCCTCCAAGAAACCCTTTTCATAACTCTTTATTCGAACTTGGTATCAGATCATCGGCGCGGCGCACCGATGATAGCGCAACATTTGGCTGCGCGCCAGCGTCACTTCCGCAGACATATACATCCGCCCGATGCGGGGGTGGGTAACTAACACTACAACGAGACTTTACTTCCGAATGGGGGTTCGGGGCCTCTGGCCCCCGAAAAACCCTATTCGGTGGGGGTGCGAGGGGCGGCAAAGCCCCTCGCACCCCGACTGAGGATGGGATCTGGAGGGCTTTGCCCTCCAGACCTCCCAACTCTCGTTGTACTACTAATACAAGGAGCGATATAATGAACCTCAACAAGCAGCCGTCGATCGCGCTGGGCGCGTTTCTGATTGCGCTGGGTCTCATCTGGTGGCTGAATTTGTGGTCGCTGCTGCTACCAGGCGCGCTACTGGTTGGCGGCGTGATCGCCTATCAGCAGCGGCGGCGCATGGGCCGCACGGTCGAAGGTGTCCAGGTCGGGCTGTGGGGTGTCGGTCTGGCGCTACTGTTCATGCTGCACTTCGTCTGGCCGGGCGTGCTGTTTCTGGCCGGCGCAAGCGTGCTGATGCGTGGCCGCGAGACCAATGTCGACGCGTATGTGCAGAATGCGCTGGCCCAGGCGCGCAGCCGGCGGCCGGCCAATTCGCGGCCCACCCCAACCCAGCACGTGGAGATCACCACCACCCAGCCGGCACCGCTGCCAACGGTTCAGCCTCGGTCGGCCGTAGGCGAGAGTAAATCGAACACCGGCGAGACAACCAGGCTATAGACGACATAACGAGTATTTGGAGTGACAGCCGCCTGTCAGCGATAAGCTGGCAGGCGACTGTATGCCTGGGCAGACAGTCGCCTACGGATTATCGCCCGGCGGGAACAGCGCGGTCGCCCAGCGCCGCCAATTCGGCTCCGGCACGCTCGTCGGCGCCGGTTGCTCAGTCGGCCGAACAGGAGTCGGAGTGATCTCGGGGAAGGTTGGTAGGACCACTGTATCGCCGTCGCGCGCGTAGCCGCGCTGCTCGCGCAAAATGCGCTCGGCATAGGCCGGCGACTCGGCCTCGGTCACGTCGGCGGCCAGCGTGGCGATTTCCGTGGCGAGCTGCGCGTTTTCGGCGCGCAGCTCCTCTTTGCGGCGCTCCATCTGTGCGCTCGTGATCACCTGACCGACAAAGCCGATCAGCGACCAAAGCGACAGGACCAGCAGAAGCAGCGTCAGCAGGTGAACCCCAGGTCGACCGAGACGTGAGAGGACAGGTAATGCGGATGCGGCAGGAGCCGTATCCGTGCGGCGCGGACGGCGGGGCATCGGATGGCCGCGCTATTCCGTACGAGACCCGCGCGGCGCCTCCAGCAGCAACGGCTCGTCGATATTGGTCGACATCGCGCTCTGGCCGCGGAACAAGCCACCTGGCTCGATATGCAGGGCGGCGGTAGTGATATCGCCCCACACTTTGCCGGTCGGCGAGATTTCGAGCTGCTCGACGGCAGTGATCTCACCCTTGACGGCGCCAGAGACATGAACATTTTGCGCCTTGAGCGTGGCGATCACGCGGCCAGTCTCGCCGATGATCAGGTTGCCCAAGATCTCGATATCGCCCTCGACACTGCCGTCGATGCGAATATTGCCGTCGGATTTGAGCGTGCCGACGATGCTGGTATTAGTGCCAATCACTGTTTCCGGCTTGCCGTTAAGCGTCGCCGGCGCCGCTGTTTGTGGCTTCTTGCTGTTGCCAAACATTGGTCCTCCTCTACTGCCTCGGCTGAGGGGATATGTCGTATTCAATGTGCCGGGCGACCGTCGGACCCACACTACGAAGAGTAGCACCGCAACGATTACGGCCGCGCCCACAATTATATAGGACGTTGGAAGTTCAAGCAAATTAGCCGCTTCCACCATCAGCCGCCCATCCGAGCGCCGCTAGAAATGCGCGATCGGCCGGCGTCAGCTCGGCGTGTGCCAGCAAATCGGGCCGGCGCTCCAGCGTGCGGCGCAGCTGCTGCTCGCGGCGCCAGCGCGCGACTTCGCCATGGTGGCCGGCCCGCAGCACCGGCGGAACCTCGCGGCCCTCCCAGGTTGCCGGGCGGGTGTAGTGTGGGTACTCGATCAATCCGGCGCTGTGCGACTCTTCGCCGATCGACTCGACGTCGATCACTCCGGGCACCAGCCGCGCCACTGCGTCCACCACCACCATCGCTGCCATCTCGCCGCCGGTCAGCACATAGTCGCCGATCGAGATCTCGCGATCGATCAACGCCTCGCGGACACGCTCGTCCACGCCTTCGTAGTGCCCGCAAACCAGCACGAGCTGCTCGTAGCCAGCCAGCTCCAGCGCCATCTGCTGGTTGAACAACTCGCCCGCTGGCGTCATGAGTGCCACCAGCGTGGCAGATGACGTATGTCGGGTGATGGGTAACGCGTTCGCGTCACTCGTCGCTCGCAACCCGTCACCCCTCACAGCGCGGATCGCCGCCGCCAACGGCGCGGGCTTCATGACCATGCCGGCCCCACCGCCATATGGGGCGTCGTCGGCCGTGTGGTGCTTATCGGTCGTATAAGCTCGAATATCGTGTACGCCGATACTGATCCGGCCGGCCTGCATGGCGCGCTTAATGATGCTCTCCGTGAGCGGGCCCGTGAACATGCCGGGGAAAAGCGTTAGAATATCGAATTGCATAGCCTAGAGACTAGAGGCTAGAGGCTAGAGGCTAGAGGTTAGGTAAGCTCAACTAGCCTCTAGCTTCCAGTCCCTAGCCTTCGGCGAGACACTGCTCGAAGAACGCCGCCACACGTGCGATATAGCCGGTGCGATCCGCGAAGTAGGCCCCGCAGTGATCGGCGCCTTCGACGATCCAGCACTGCTTGGGTTCGCGCGCAGTGGCAAAGAACTCGTGGGCGTGCGAGACCGGGATCAGGCTATCGGCGCCGCCGTGAATCAGAAGCAGCGGGCGTGGGCTGATGGCCGCTACCGCTTGGATCGGCCGCACCGCCCCGAAGCGGTAGCCGTAACGCCAGGCTGTCAGCCGATCGGCCATAGGGACAACTAGCCGTGGTGGCAGCCGCAGTTGGGCCGCGCCGTGAGCCACCACCTCGGCAATCCCGGTGAACGGGCTGTCGGCCACGACCCCCGCCACGCGCGGCTCGCGCGCCGCGAGCAGGATCGCTACCGATGCGCCCATGGAGTAGCCGATCAGACCCAGCCGTGCCTCCGGCACGCGCTCGAGCGCGTAGCCGACGGCTGCCTCGGCATCGCGCAGCTCGTAATAGGCCAGCGAGTGCTGTGCGATATCGCTCTGCCCGCGCGAGCGCCAGTCGAACAGCAAGACATTGTTGCCCGCGCGCCACAGCCCGCTGCCGATACCGAGCAGATCGGATTTTGGGCTGCGATGGCCGGCCAATCCAACCACCACCTGCCGCGACTCGGGCCGGGGCAGCCACCACGCGCTAAGTCGCAGACCGTCGCCAGTTCTGAGTGTAACTTCTTCGTATCCTTCCACTTGGGTCTCGAAGGGCGAGAAGGTATAGTCGGAGAAAAAGGTGTTGGGTGTGCGCAGATTGATACGCGCCGTAGCATACGCCGCCGCGCCGACCAACACGCCGGCCGCGCCCAGCGCCGTGGCGCCCGCAATTCGGGCGATCCGGCCTGGGGCGAGCACTTTTTGTAGCTGATGCTGTCCATTACGCATAGCGTTATTGTAGCACATGTCGGGGGTTCAACCGCTTCGGCAAGCTGTGGATCCTCAGATCAAAATGGGGTGTGGGAACGTGCTGCACACGCTCTCACACCCCGCTCCGACCCTGTTGCGTTGTTTAGTCTATGCTATAGGCATACTTGCGCCAGACGTCGTGGCGCTCCAGTTCGCCCAGCAGCGCGAAGGCCACATACTGCGGCTGGCGCGGTTTGGATGCCAGAACCATATTCGCCTCTTCGGGCGTGCGGCCCCCTTTGCGGTGGTTGCACTCGCGGCACGCTGTCACGACGTTGTCCCAAGTCGTCTGCCCGCCGCGCGAACGTGGCATGACGTGATCGACCGTCAGCTGCGCGCGGCCAGGCTGCGCGCCGCAGTATTGGCAGGTCTCACGGTCGCGTGTCAGAACGCCGCGGCGTGAGCATGGCAGTCGCATGCGGCGAGGAATTTTGATATAGCGCACCAACCGGATGACCAGAGGAATATCCAGGAACAGGCTTTGCGCGCGCAGCCGCTGCTCGGTCGCCTCGACAAGCTCGGCCTTCTCCTGGAGCAGCAGCACAATCGCGCGCCTGGTTGAGACGAGCTGGAGCGGCTCGTAACTAGCATTCAGAACGAGAACACGTTGCCCCAAGAGGACCCCCTTTCCAAAGCCGCACGTCGGACGCACGCGCTCCAGCAGGGGCAAGCCCCTCCTAGAGCACTCTGCCTATAACATCTGCAGCGCTGGCCACCAGCACCGCTCGTGAGCGCCGGGCGCGATGCGCCTGAGCCCGCTCTCTCAAAGCGGCGATTGGATACGCCGCTGCGAAACCATGCTGACTATCGGCAGCTCTGGGCGCGACCCGCCATAGTTCATTGCGATGAGCTGCGAGCGCAGGATATCGATTAGCCAGATGGTTCGCCATACGTTATGATCTCGTGACGCGGATCGAAGATCTAATGCTGCTGGCTTAAACTCTTTAGACCCTGTACGAACTATCACACTTCTAAGAACGCTGTGTAACGGCTATTTAGTGCCTTCCAGGCAGCTTATCTAGCACTTATAGGATACACTATCACCGCCATGTCTGTCAAATGTTCTT